>JAQBXG010000139.1 GCA_027625125.1 Pseudomonadota bacterium | reverse complement strand
CCGCCGCCGGTGTCGCGTTCGTCCTTGCGTACTTCGTCGCTGTCGGTTTGCCCGCCTGGCCCGCGACCGGCTCGGCGCACAAGGTGTTCTATCTCGGACTGGCGGGACTGCTGATCGGCATCGTGCTGGATGCCGAGGACGCCGGTGACCGTTTGAAGCGCGGCGCAACGCTGGCATTGCCGTTTGCCGCCCTTGCCTGGGTCGTGGTCCCGGTCGTCTCCGGCGCGATGGAGCGGGAAACCGTGATGCTGATCGCCGCCCTGGCGGCGGCGCTGGTGGTCATGTTCGTCCGATTGAGCCGCGTCGCCGGCAGCGCGGTTACGCCGCCGATCCACCTGGCCGTGGCGGCGGCGGGGGTCGCGGCGATCGCCTGGTACGGCGGCAGTTTCTTTCAGGTGCAGGTCGGGTTGATTCTGGCCGCGTCAGCGACCGGATTCGTGCTGTGGAACTGGCCCGTATACCGGTTTGCCCCAGGCGCGGCGCTGTTGCTGGGGATCGGGATTCCGGTGGCCGCGCTGGCGGCGCAGATGGCTCTGTACGGCGGCGCAAGCAAGCCGGCGCTGGCGTTGCTGGTGCTGGTGTTCTTTTCCGATTGGATCGCCGGCGGGATCCGCCTGGGCGGCGGTCCGGTGGCGGTGGCGCTGCGCCCGGTGCTGGTGCTGCTGGCCGGATTGCTGGTGGTCGGCGCGGCGGCGCTGGTGACCGTGCTGATGGCGTCGCCGGGCCGCTGATTCAGGCGGCGCCGGCGTCGGCCGACCGTCGGCGGCGGAACGGCCACTTCAACAGATCATAGACCGCCCAGCCGAGCAGCAACCCTGCCGCCGTATACAGCAGGCTTGCGGCGTCCACCGGCAGCGCCGGTTGAAAGTCGGCCAGCGCGCCCGATGCAATCTCCCAGTCGGCGGCTTGCAGGAACGCCCACGGCAATTCCCATGGGCGCGCGGTGGCCAGCGCCGTATTGGCGTCGTTGAGGTCGTTGACGCGGCCGACCAGCGGGCCGAGCAACTGCCGCTGGGCCTCCGCATCCATGCCGCGATAGACCGGCCCATCCATCGTCTGGCGAACGTTGAACTGCGCCTCTGCGAGGTGACCGCCGAGGCGCTGGCGGTACTGCTGCACGAACGACAGGAATTGGGACGCCGCGATTCCGGCCAGCGCCGCGAACAGCGTGCTGACAAAGGAATCGAGCCGACGCAGCAGCCAGGTCATCGCGGTTGCTCCGTCCACGCCGGATCCAGACACCCGAAGATGTCGAGCAGGAACGCATAGATCAGCGCGATCTCGGCGAGCTTGGCGAAGCGCCCCGAGGCGCCGCCATGCCCGGCCTCCATATTCGTCTTCAGCAGAATGGGCGCAGTCCCGGTCGTGCGGTCCCGGAGGCGGGCGACCCACTTGGCCGGCTCCCAGTACGTCACCCGCGGGTCCGACAGGCCGGCGGTGGCCAGCACCGGCGGATACGGTTCCTCGCCGATGTTGTCATAGGGAGAATAGCCGAGGATGCACCGAAAGGCGGATTCGTCGGTGACCGGATTGCCCCACTCCGTCCATTCCGGCGGCGTCAGCGGCAGCGTCGCATCGCACATCGTGTTCAGCACGTCGACGAACGGAACCTCCGCCACCGCCGCGCCGAACAGGTCCGGGCGAAGATTGAGCGCCGCGCCGACCAACAGGCCGCCGGCGCTGCCGCCGAGAATGGCGATGCGGCCATGTGACGAGTAGCGCTGCTGCGCCAGATGCTCGGCGGCGGCGACAAAATCCGTGAAGCTGTTGGGTTTGTCCGCCATGCGCCCGGTCCGGTACCAGCGATAGCCGCGTTCAGTGCCGCCCCGCACGTGGGCGATCGCATACACGAACCCGCGGTCGATCAGCGAAAACCGGTTGGGCGAAAAGCTGGCGGGCATCGACAGCCCGTAGGCCCCGTAACTGTACAACAACAACGGCGCAGTGCCGTCCAGCGGCGTGTCGACAGCATGAACCAGAGACACCGGCACCGGTTCGCCGTCGGTGGCGGGCGCCAGCAGGCGGTGCACGCGGTAACGCGATGGATCGTGGCCGGAGGGGATTTCCTGCCGCTTGCGCAGCGTGCGCTGGCGCGTCTCCAGATCGTAGTCGTAGATTTCGTTCGGCGTCGACAGCGACGAATAGACGAAGCGGAGCGTCGTCGTGTCGAATTCGAAACCCGGCGCCACCGACAGGTCGTAGGCCTCCTCGTCGAAGGCGACGGCGTGGGTGGCGCCGTCGGACAGGCGGCGCACAACGATGCGCGGCAGGCCCTCTTCCCTCTCCATCCACACCAGATGATCGCGGAACATCCGCATGCCAAGGATCAACGTGCCGGGGCGGTGGGGCACGATATCCTGCCAATTGTCCGGCGAAGGATCGGCGAGCGGCGCTTGGACGATGCGAAAATCCTCGGCGCCGCCGGCGTTGGTCAGAAAATACAGCCGGTCGCCGTTGTGGACGACATCCATCTCCACCCCCGGCTCACGCGCCAGCAACAACCGCGGTGGCCCGCCGCCCGTATCCGCCGGCACCAGACGCAGTTCCGAGGTCTGGTGGTCATGGGCGGTCAGCACAAAGAAACGGCGGCTCTCGCTTTTGCCGACGCCCAAGTAGAACCCGGCGTCCGGCTCCTCGTAGACAAGTTCGTCGTCTTTCGGCGCGGCGCCGACGAAATGACGGCAAATGCGGCTGGGGCGGAGATTGTCGTCCAACACGATATACAGGTAGCTGGCGGAATCGTTGGCCCAGACGATCGTGCCGCCGACGCCCTCGACCGCGTCGTCGAGAACCGCGCCGCTGTCCGCGTCGCGCACGACCAACGTGTGCCGTTCCGAGCCCTGGGTATCGACGGCAAAGGCGAAACGCCGGTGGTCGGGGCTGTGTTCCGCCGTCGTGACGCGGAAGAACGGTTTGCCCGCCGCCTCGTGGTTGCCGTCGAACAGTACCTGTTCGGGGCCGCCGCTGGCCGGCCGGCGACAATCGATCGGATGCTGGCTTTCCTCCTCGAAGCGCTGGTAATAGGCGAACGCGCCTTCCGGCGACGGCACCGACGAATCCTCGGCTTTGATGCGCGCCTTCATTTCCGCGAACAGCGCGTCCTGCGCAATTTTTGTGTGGGCCAGCATGGCTTCGGTGTAGGCGTTTTCGGCCTCGAGGTGGGCGCGAACGTCGGCGCGCAACACTTCGGGCCGGCGCATCACCTGTTGCCAGTTGTCGTCGCGCATCCACGCATAGGGATCGGCCCGGGTGACGCCGTGCAGCGTCGTTTCGACCGGGTCCCGGCGGGGTTTGGGGGGCGAGGGCGGCATCTTCACCCATTGTTGGCCCTTGGGTCCGGGATGTCGAGGGCGGCGGCGGTCAGTTCGCCGGCTGCCGCCGTTGCAGCCGCTCCCAGCGCTGGATTTCGCCGATGTTGCAGGCCGGGGCATACTTCGGCCCGGCGGCGAATGGCGCGAACGGCCCCGCCTGCGCCAGTTGCAGCCGCGGCACGGGGAGACGGTCGATGCCGCCGGGCGGCGTCCGGTCGGCGATTTCCAGAATCATTTTGCGGAGGATCGCCTCGGCAAATGTTTCGAAGCCGTCGGCCACGACGACAAACGCGCCGGGACCGCCGACCACGCATTCCCGGTAATAGGTGTCGAGATCGGCAAGGCCGCGCTCACGATCGAGAATCGGCAGGCCGTTGATCGTGATGCCGTTGCGGACCATCATGTCGCGATGGAAGGCGACGTTGCCGCCGACGTTGTTCGCGCCGTCGCCGGAGATGTCGATGACGCGGCGAACGCCGTCAAACCCGTTTGCGTCGAACAGGCCGACAGCAAGCGCAAGCGCCCCGGAGATCGATGTCCCCCGTCCGCCCGTCAGCGGCTGCGAAATCAGCGCCATTGCGAACGCATTCGCCGCCATTGCGCCGTCAATCAGCGTCCAGTCGGCGACCGCGCGGCTGACCCCGCGCCCCGCCCATTCGATATAGGTCACGGCGATGCGCCCGTGGATGCCGCCGGTGATTGCCTCGACAAGCCGGGGATCCTCGAAGGCGCGGATATAGCCCTCGCGCTGCAAAAACGCTTCGTTCCAATCGACGCTGTAGGACACATCAACCGCCAGCACGAGCTCCAGATCGACAGCGATCTCCTCGGCCGCGGCTGGCGCCGATGCCAGCAGCGCCGCCGCCAATGCCAGCAGTCCATTCCAGGCGCGGCAGCGAAAGATCGAATTCGGCATGCGCGGCTCCCCGGCCGATACTAACACGCAAACGCGGCCGTCGCGCTGCCTCCCCGGCCGGCCTATGATGCGGGCGGATGACCAAGCCACAGCTCTTGCACCTGGTGTTCGGCGGCGAATTACGCGATCCGTCCGGGACCGAGTTTGTCGATACGTCGAAACTGGACCTGGTCGGCATCTACCCCAATTTCGCCGAGGCCCGCCGCGCCTGGCAGGCCCGCGCCCAGGCGTCGGTCGATGACGCCCACATGCGGTATTTCATCGTCCACCTGCATCGGCTGCTGGAACCCGACGAGGACTAGGGTCCGGACTCAATTGAGCCACCATACGAGGGTTGCAGCCAGCATGATCGCCGACAGGAAGGTAT
>JAQBXG010000138.1 GCA_027625125.1 Pseudomonadota bacterium | reverse complement strand
GCCCGCAGCCCCTATATCAAGGCCGAACGACACCACCCCGTCCCGGATCGACAGTCCTGAAACCAGATCGGCGAGTTGTTCGGAATCCGCTAGCGGGACGGCGCGCAGCGCCGCCCATACCTGTTCTTCGGTCACGTCGCCGTGGGGCATCGGCGGGAATCCCTGCTTTGGCGGGTCAGCGCGTTGCGCGCCGGGGACAGGTGTCATATAAGGCGGAACCGCGCCAAGTGCAGCTTTCGAGCGGCCCGGCGGGCCGCATTCCCGGTCCCCTGGCGGCCGGCAACCCTGGAGTTTGAACGGCGATGGCACCATGGACCAATCGCGGCGGCGGCGCTTCCGGCGGCAACGGCGGCGGACCCTGGGGCAGCCCGGGACCGCGCGGGCCGCAGCCGCCCAATCTGGAGGACCTGCTGCGCCAGGGCCAGGACCGCGTGCGGCGCATGCTGCCGGGCGGCTTCGGCGGCGGCCGTGGACTGTTGGCGGTGGCGCTGATCGTCGCCGCGGTGTGGGGCGTTTCGGGTTTTTATCGCGTGCAGCCTGACGAGCAGGGCGTCGTCCTGCGCTTCGGCGAATGGGTCACGACAACGGTTCCCGGCCTGCACTATCATTTGCCGGCGCCGATTGAGTCGGTGCTGACGCCGAAGGTGACGACGATCCACCGCGAGGAGATCGGCTTCCGGTCCGCCAACGCAACCGGCACCGCGCTTCGGAACGTGCCGGAGGAAGCGTTGATGCTTACCGGCGACGAAAATATCGTCGACATCAATTTCTCGGTGTTCTGGCGCATCAAGGACGCCGGCGCCTATCTGTTCAACCTCGAGCGCCAGGAGGTGACGGTGCAGGCGGCGGCCGAGGCGGCGATGCGCCAGATCATCGGCAACACCAGCATCGGCACGGCGCTGTCCGAGGGCCGGGCGGCGATCCAGCTCGCCACCCGCACGATGATGCAGGAGATCCTCGACACCTATCAGTCCGGAATCGAAATCACCGAAGTCAACATGCAGAAATCGGACCCGCCGGCGGCGGTGATCGATTCGTATCGCGACGTACAGCGCGCCCGCGCCGATGCGGAGCGCCAGATCAACGAGGCCCAGGCCTACGAAAACGATATCGTGCCGCGCGCCCGTGGCGAGGCGGCGCAGATGATCCAGGGCGCCGAAGCCTATAAGGCGCAGGTGGTCGCCGAAGCGGACGGCGACGCCCAGCGGTTCCTGTCGGTCTATCGCGAATACGCGGTGGCAAAGGACGTGACGCTGCGCCGCCTGTATCTTGAAACGATGCAGGAGGTGCTGGGCGGCGCCAACAAGATCATCCTGGACCAGACCGGCGGCGCCCAGGGCGTCGTGCCGTATCTGCCGTTGCAGGAATTGCAACGCCGGCCGCAAGGGGGGGCGAACTAGCCATGAACCGTTCCGCACTCGTCGTCGTCGTCGTCGTCGCGCTGGTTGCCGCCGTTCTTGGGTTCAGCTCGCTGTTTACCGTGCACCAGACGCAACAGGCCCTGGTGCTGCAATTCGGCGATCCGCGCCGGGTCGTCTCCGACCCGGGCCTGCACTTCAAGATTCCGCTGATCCAGAACATCGTCTACATCGACAAACGGCTGCTGCATCTGGACAGCCCGGCGTTCGAAGCGATCGCTTCGGATCAAAAGCGGCTGGTCGTCAACGCCTATCTGCGTTACCGCATCGTCGACCCGCTGTTGTTCTTCCAGTCGGTGCGGACCCAGGCGAACGCCGACGCACGGCTGCAGACGATCATGGAATCGTCGTTGCGCGAAGCGATGGGCACCGCGCCGCTGCTGGACATCGTCAGCACCAAGCGCGAACAGTTGATGATACGTGCATCGGAGGCGACCAGCGCCCAGGCGGCGAATTTCGGCATCCAGATCGCCGATGTGCGCATCAAGCGCACCGACTTGCCCGAAGAAAACAGCCAGGCGATCTATGCCGAGATGCGCGCCGGCCGCGAGTTGGAGGCGCGCCAGCACCGCGCCGAGGGCGCTGAGCAGTCATTCATCATACGCTCCCGCGCCGACCGCACCCGCACCGAGACGCTGGCGAACGCCCGCCGGGATTCCGAGATCATTCGCGGCGAGGGGGACGGCACGGCGGTCAAGATCTTCGCCGACGCATTTGGCACCGACGTCGAATTCTTCCAGTTCTACCGGACGATGCAGGCGTACCGCGAAGCGCTCCGCCCCGAAGACACGACGATGGTGCTGACGCCGGACTCCGAGTTCTTCCGGTACTTCCGCGATTTCCTGGACACGACGCCCTAGGGGCCGCACCCGGAGCAGATGACCGAACTGGGTCTGGCGATTGCCCTGGTGCTGGTCATCGAAGGCACCCTGTATGCATTGTTTCCCGAAGCGATGCAGCGGATGATGCGCAGCATGCAGAACCAGCCCGCCGCGGTGCTGCGCTGGACCGGGCTTGGCATCGCCGCGCTGGGGGTCGGCCTGGTTTGGCTGATCCGCCGCGGCTGATCCGCGCCGCCCGGCCCGCCAATATGGTGTAACGCGATGTTGCGTAGCCATATTTCGTCCATATTTGGATCATAGGTACGGATGCGCGACCCCAGACCGGCGGCACCCGCCGGACACGCAACCGGAGGCATCATGAAACCAATTCGCCATTTGATTCCGCGGCTGACCGCCCTTGCGGTTGCGGTGATGATTCTGCCCGGCGCGGTCGCGCTGCTGCCGGCGCCGGCCCTGGCGCTGTTTCCGGAGGACGGATTTTCCGACGTCGCCCGCAAGGTGATGCCGGCCTATGTGGATATCGTCACGTCGCAGCAGGTCGAGGTGAAAAACACGCCGCAAATGGGACCGGAAGGCGGCCCGTTTGATGACTTTTTCCGCGATTTCTTCGGTCAGCTTCCGAATGGCCAGCGGCGGGTGACGGCCGCCGGCTCCGGCTTCATCCTTCGCGCCGACGGCATCATCATCACCAACAACCACGTCATCGACGACGCCGACCAGGTCGCCGTCGTGCTGCAGGACGGCACGCGGCTGCCCGCCGTTGTGCTGGGCGTCGATGACCGCGCCGACCTCGCGGTGCTGAAGGTCGACGCCGGGCATCCTCTGCCGTTCCTGCGCTGGGGCGATTCCGATACCGCCGACGTCGGTGACTGGGCGCTGGCGATCGGCAATCCATTCGGACTGGGCGGCACGTTGTCGCTCGGAATCATTTCGGCCCGGGCGCGCAACATCAACGCCGGGCCATATGACGACTTCATCCAGACCGACGCGGCGATCAACCGGGGCAACTCGGGCGGGCCGCTGTTGAGCCTGGACGGCGAGGTCATCGGAATCAACACGGCGATCTTTTCCCCCACCGGCGCCTCGGTCGGAATCGGCTTTGCGATTCCGTCCAATCTGGCGCGGCCGATCGTCGACCAGATCATCGAATTCGGGCGCCCGCGCCGGGGCTGGCTCGGGGTTCGCATCCAGCGCGTGACCGACGAAATGGCCGAAGGTCTGGGGATCGGCGCGCCGCGCGGGGCGCTGATCGCCGGGGTGTCCAGCGATGGACCAGCGGGACTGGCGGGAATCGAGGCAGGGGACGTGATCCTGAAGTTCGACGGCAAGGACATTCCCGAAATGCGCGCGTTGACCCGCGTCGTCGCCGAGACGGAAATCAACAAGGTCGTCGATGTCGAAATCTGGCGCAACGGCGCAACCCGCACCGTGCAGGTGCGCATCGGCGAATTGACCGACAGAGCGGTGGCGGCGCTTGCCGGGCCGACACCCGACGCGATGCCGAATTCGAGCGACGCGCTGGGCATGAGCCTGGCCGAGGTGACGCCGGACCTGCGGGAACAATACGGACTGGCCATCGATGCCGACGGCGTTCTGGTCGTCGGTGTGCAGGCGGCGACCGACGCCGCCGCGCGACGCATCCAGCCCGGCGACGTCATTCTCGAGGTCGGCCAGGACCCGGTGCGGGCGCCGGCGGATGTCGTGCGGCTGGTCCAGGCGGCAAGGGACGACAACCGCAGCTCGGTGCTGATTTTGTTGCAGGAGCGTGACGGCGACCTGCGCTTCGTCGCCATCAGCCTCGAACAGGGCTGATCGCAGCGGCGTTGCGGTTCAGCCGTCGACGGCGACGAAATCGTCGCGGCGGTAGCCCTGCACGTACAGCAATCCGACCAGGCCGGCATGGTCCAGACAGGCCGCCGCCGCCGTTCGCACGGCGGGCTTGGCGTGAAATGCGACCCCAAGGCCGGCGGCCCGCAACATCGCGACATCGTTGGCGCCGTCGCCGGCCGCCAGCGTATCGAAAAGGTCGATGCGGTGTTTCGCCGCCAACGCCGTCAGGCGCTCGCGTTTTTCGTCGGCCCCGGCGATCGGCCCGACAATGCGGCCGGTCAGGCGGCCGCGGCTGATCTCAAAGCGGTTGCCGTTCACCTCGTCGAACCCGGCGGCGGCGGCGATGCGCTCGGTAAAAAACCGGAACCCGCCTGACACCAGCGCGGTGACCGCGCCGTGCGCCCGCATCGTCGCCGTGACGGTGGCGGCGCCGGGCCGGAGCGTGATCCCGGTCTCGTAGACCTCCTCCAGCAGCGTCTCCGGCTGACCGGCCAGCAGCGCGACGCGCGCCATGAGC
>JAQBXG010000137.1 GCA_027625125.1 Pseudomonadota bacterium | reverse complement strand
GGATTCCGAGTCCGCGGGAACTGCCAAATCTAGAAGTCCATGCCGCCCATTCCGCCCATGCCGCCCATGCCGCCGTCGCCGGCGGGCATCGAGGATTTCTTTTCGGGCTTTTCGGCGATCATCGCTTCGGTCGTGATCATCAGGCCGGCCACCGAGGCGGCGTCCTGCAATGCGGTCCGCACCACCTTCGCCGGGTCGATGATGCCCTTCATGACCAGGTCGCAATAGACTTCCTTTTGGGCGTCGAAGCCGTAGCGCGGGTCCTTTTGCTCCAGCAGCTTGCCGGCCACCACCGCCCCGTCGATGCCGGCGTTTTCGACGATCTGGCGCAGCGGCGCCTGCAGCGCCCGGCGCACGATCTCGACACCGACCTGCTGGTCGTCGTTGGCCGTCGCCAGGTTCTTCAACGCCCGCGTCGCGTACAGAAGGGTGGTGCCGCCACCGGGCACGATCCCCTCCTCCACCGCCGCCCGCGTCGAATGCAGCGCGTCGTCGACCCGGTCCTTGCGCTCCTTCACCTCGGTTTCAGACGAACCGCCGACCTTGATCACCGCAACGCCGCCCGCCAGCTTGGCCAGCCGCTCCTGCAGCTTCTCCTTGTCGTATTCCGACGTCGTCGTTTCCAGTTGCTGGCGGATCTGGCTGCAGCGGCCCTGAATCTCTTTCTTCTTGCCGGCCCCCGAGACGATCGTCGTGTCTTCCTTCGTCAGGGTCACCCGCTTCGCGGTCCCCAGCATGTCCAGGGTCACGTTTTCCAGCTTGATGCCCAGGTCCTCGGAGATGACCGTCGCCTGGGTCAGCACCGCGATGTCTTCCAGCATCGCCTTGCGGCGGTCGCCGAAGCCCGGCGCCTTCGCCGCCGCCACCTTCAGACCGCCCCGCAGCTTGTTCACCACCAGCGTCGCCAGGGCCTCGCCCTCGATGTCCTCGGCGATGATCAGCAGCGGACGGCTGGTCTGCACCACCGATTCCAGCACCGGCAGCATCGCCTGCAGGTTCGAAAGCTTCTTTTCGTGCAACAGGATGTACGGGTCTTCCAGTTCCACCAGCATCTTTTCGGCGTTGGTCACGAAGTACGGCGACAGATAGCCGCGGTCGAACTGCATACCCTCGACCACTTCCAGCTCCGTCTCGATCCCCTTCGCTTCCTCGACCGTGATCACCCCTTCCTTGCCGACCTTCTCCATCGCCTCGGCGATGAACCGGCCCACCTCGGTCTCGCCGTTCGCCGAGATCGTCCCCACCTGGGCGATCTCCTCGTTCGACTTCACCGCCTTCGCGCGCTTGCGGATGTCGGCCACCGCCGCCTCGACCGCAAGGTCGATGCCGCGCTTCAGGTCCATCGGGTTCATCCCCGCCGCAACCGACTTCAGACCCTCGCGCACGATCGCCTGGGCCAGAACCGTCGCCGTCGTCGTGCCGTCACCGGCCTCGTCCGACGTCCGCGACGCTACCTCGCGCACCATCTGCGCGCCCATGTTCTCGAACCTGTCGGAAAGCTCGATCTCCTTCGCCACCGATACACCGTCCTTGGTGATCCGCGGCGCGCCGAACGACTTCTCCAGCAATACGTTGCGTCCCTTCGGACCCAGCGTAACCCGCACCGCGTTCGCCAGAATGTCGACACCGCGCAGGACCTTCTCCCGCGCCTCGAAGCCAAATCGTACTTCTTTCGCTGCCATGAGAGTTTCCCTTGCCTACTCGATGATGCCCATGATGTCGGACTCCTTCATGATCAACAGGTCTTCGCCTTCGACCCGGACCTCGGTGCCCGCCCATTTGCCAAACAGGACGCGATTGCCCTTTTTTACGTCCGGCGGCTGAATCTTTCCGTCGTCGGTACGGGCGCCGGGACCGACGGCGATTACCTTGCCCTCCGACGGTTTTTCCTTTGCCGTGTCCGGAATGATGATGCCGCCCTTGGTCTTTTCCTCTTCTTCGATGCGCCGGACCAGAACGCGGTCGTGCAGGGGCCTGATCTTCATGGTGAAGCGTCTTCCTCCAGGTTGGATCTGTTCGCCGGATCGCCCTGGCTCTCCGGCGCCAATGGTTTAGCACTCTGGGCTGGAGACTGCCAAGTATTCGTTTTCCCTGCCCGGACCCCGCGGTCAGGGCAGCAATTCCGGCCGCGGGTGCGGCCTGGCCGGCGGCGGCCTAACCGGCGGCGCCGTAGAGCTTGTGAAAGCGCCCGACGTCGGCGGGCGCCAATGCGACCTTGAGCTGCGCCATTCCCGTTTCGTCCCGGCGCTCGTGAATCACACCGCGGCGATACAGCCACGACAGCGCCGCTCCGTCGGTCAGCGGAACCGCCAGTTCGACGACCGTGGTGCCGACGGAAATGGCTTTCGAGATCGCCACGGCAAGGCCATCGCAGCCCTCGCCGGTCGCCGCCGACAGCGCCAGCTCGCGGTCGTTGCGGGTGGCGCTGTTGCGGATTCGGGTGCGCACCGCCGGGTCCAGCAGATCGATCTTGTTGGCGATCTCGATAATCCGGGGGTCGGCGTTGGCGTCGATGCCGAGTTCGGCCAGCACCGCCACCACGTCCGCTTTCTGGGCCTCGGTGTCGGGGTGGGCAATATCGCGGACATGCAGGATGACGTCCGCATGGACGACTTCTTCCAGCGTGGCGCGAAACGCCGCCACCAGCGTCGCCGGCAGGTCTGAGATGAACCCGACCGTGTCCGACAGTATGGCCTGGCGACCGCCGCCCAGCTCGAAGGCGCGCATCGTCGGGTCCAGGGTCGCGAACAGCATGTCCTCGGCAAAGACCTCGGCCGCCGTCAGGCGGTTGAACAGCGTCGATTTGCCGGCGTTGGTGTACCCGACCAGGGCGCAAACAGGCCACGGCGTGCGGACGCGATTTTCGCGGTGAAGACGGCGGGTCCGCGTCGTTCGCTGCAACTCAGAGCGGATGCGGGTGATGCGGTCGTCGAGATGGCGGCGGTCCGCCTCGATCTGGGTTTCGCCCGGACCGCCCAGGAAGCCGAAGCCGCCGCGCTGCCGTTCCAGGTGAGTCCACGACCGCACCAACCTTCCGCGCTGGTACTGCAGCGCGGCCAACTCCACCTGTAGTGCGCCCTCGCGGGATTGCGCCCGGGCGCCGAATATTTCCAGAATGAGACCGGTGCGGTCGATGACCTTTGCCGCCCACGCCTTTTCCAGATTGCGCTGCTGCCCGCCGGTCAACGGCCCGTCAAAGACCACAAGCCCGATCTCCTCGGCGGCGATGCGCTCCGCCAGTTCCGCTACCCGCCCCGGCCCAAAGAACGTTCGCGGGTGGATCGCGGCGGCGGGAACGACTTCCGCCCCCGCGACGTCCAGGCCGATGGCGCGCGCCAGGCCCGCGGCCTCCGTCAGTCGCGCCTGGGGATCACGCACCGAGGTCGCACCGTCGCGCCGACCGGCGAGACGGGGGTGCAGCACGAAGGCGCGCATCGCCGGCGCGCCCGTGTCCGGCAAGCCGGGCTTATTCGTCATTCGCCTCCGGGTCGTCGCCAGAATCCGGATCGAACAGCTGGACCGGTTGCCCAGGCATCACCGTCGATACCGCATGTTTGTACACAAGCTGCGAGTGGCCCTCGCGGCGCAACAGAATCGAAAAGTTGTCAAACCAGGTGATCACGCCCTGCAACTTTACGCCGTTGACGAGGAACACGGTAACCGGAACCTTGCTCTTGCGGACATGATTGAGAAAGACGTCCTGGAGGTTGTGGTGCTTGTCGACCATCTTTTTGCCTCATCGGTTGAATTCTTGAATCCGGCCCCGCCCGCCGATTTCGCGCCGCCGCCGCGACAGTTTACCTGCGTGCGATCGATTCGACATGTTCACGATAGCGCGTGTGCAGGGCGCGGAACACCGGGCCGGGGGCGCCGCCGCCGATCCGGGCGCCGTCGATGGACACGACCGGCAGCACGAACGCGATCGTGCTGCTGACCATCGCCTCGCGGGCGGCCAGCGCCTCCGCAACCGTAAAGGCCCGTTGTTCGATGCCGATTCCAGCGTCGGCGCACCCCTCCAACAGCACCGCGCGGGTGATTCCCGGCAGCACCTGGCTGTCCAGACTTCGGGTCGCCAATACACCGGATTTGTCGACGATCCATGCATTGGACGAACTTCCCTCGGTGACGTATCCGGAGTCATCCACGAACCATGATTCAAACGCCCCCGCTTCCACCGCCTGCTGTTTCGCGAGGACATTGGGCAACAGCCCGATCGATTTGATATCGCAGCGCCGCCAGCGGATATCCGGCACCGTGATGACAGCGACGCCGGTTTCACGCAAGTGCGCCGCCGACAGCCGCATCGACCGGGCGGTGACGACCAGCGTCGGAACGGCGTGTCGCGGAAATGCATGCGCCCTCGCCGCTTGTCCGCGCGTGACCTGCAGATACACGATGCCGAGGCGCACGCGGTTGCGGCCGACGGTGGTCGCGATGACCTGCGCCATTGCCGCCCGTGACATCGGCCACGGGATGCGAAGCTCGCCAAGCGAGCGCCCTAGGCGGTCGAGATGCCGGTCCAGGTCCAATACCGCGCCGCCCTCCACCGCGATCACCTCGTAAACGCCGTCGGCAAACTGAAAGCCGCGATCCTCGATATGGACCGCTG
>JAQBXG010000136.1 GCA_027625125.1 Pseudomonadota bacterium | reverse complement strand
CGCCCCCCCGGCTGCCCCTCGTGCCGCCGCCGGTGCGCCGGTCATGCTATTGCCCGGGGCCGAGCCGGAGCCGCAACAGGTCGTCGCGATGCCGCCGCCCGCCGCCGCAACCGCGGACGCCTTCAGCCTACACCTCGCCTCCTACCGGCGGCAGCAGGACGCGGTCGATGGCTGGGCGGCGCTCCGCGCCCAGGCGCCGGGCGCCCTGTCCGGCATGCAACCCGGCACGTCCCGGTTCACGCGCGGCGCCGATGGCGAATTCATCCGCCTGAAAGCAGGGCCGATCGCCTCGCGGTCCGAAGCCGACGCACTGTGCGCGCAATTGCGCGCCGCCGGTCTGTACTGCGATGTGCAGCCCTACGCCGGCACGGTTCCGTTCTAGCTGCGCTAGTCCTGGAACGGAAAGAACAGCACCAGCATCGGCACCGAAATCACGACGATCAAGAGCAGAAGCGGCAGCCCCATCTTCCAGTAATCGCCGAACTTGTAGCCGCCCGGTCCCATCACCAGCGTGTAGGACTGGTGGCCGATCGGCGTCAAGAACGCCGATGTCGCCCCGATCGCCACGGCCATCAGAAACGGATCGATACTCACCCCGGCCGCCACCGCCACCGAGGCGGCGATCGGCGCCATGATGACGGCCGTGGCAGCGTTGTTGATCACCGATGTAATCGCCATTGTCACCACCATCACGACGGTCAACAATCCCCACGGCGGCAACGCCTCGAAACCTGTGACGGTATCGGCGATCAGCCCGGTGGCGTCGGTCACCTGCATCGCCTGGCCGACCGGAATCATCGCCGCCAGCAAAACGATGACCGACCAATCGATGGCCTCATAGGCCTCGCGCAGCGTGACCTGATTCAACAGCACCAGCGCACCGGCGGCTGCGACAAACGCGATCGGCGCCGAAAGCCAGCCCATCGAAATCGCCACCACCGCGCCGGCGAACACCGCCACGGCCTGGGCGACACGGTTGGGTCGTCCGCGCTCCAGTCCGCGTCCGGCCAGCGGCAGACAACCGATCGCCGACACCGCGTCGGGCAGCGACTGCGCATCCCCCTGCAACAGCAACACGTCGCCAACCCGAAACCGCACTTCGTCCAGGCGCTCGTGAATCGGCTCATCCTGCCGCGCCACCGCCAGCAGGTTCATGCTCCATTGCGTGCGGCGATGCAGAGAGTATGGAGTCCGGCCTTCCAGCGGCGAGCCCGGCGGCACCACGGCCTCGATCAGCGAAACTTCGTCGGACTTCAGGATATCGGCCGACAACTGCTTCTCGCCGACCAGCTCCATTCTGGTCTGCGAGATCAGCGCGCCAAGCCGGCTCGGATCGATCTTCAGGATGACGACGTCGCCGACGCGCAAATGCTCCAGTCGTGACGGCACCAGCCGCTTGACCTCGCCGCGGATCAACCCGGCCACTTCGGCGGCGCTTACGGTTTCGAGTTCGCGGATCGACATTCCCACCGTGGTCGAATCCTCCCGCAGCCGAACCTCGGTGATGTAATCCTCGATCCGGAACAGGCGCTCGCGTGCGGTCGGCCCCTTGCGGTCCGGCATCAGTCGCCAGCCGATCAGTGACACGAACGCCACCCCGGCGACGGTGATCGTGACCCCGACCGGAGAAAAGTCGAACATCCCGAACGGCGTGCCGGTCAGCGTCTCGCGATAGGCGGCGATGATGATATTGGGCGGTGTGCCGACCATCGTCATCAAACCGCCCAGGATGGATCCGGCGGCCAACGGCATCAGCACCATCGATGGCGGCTGGTCCGCGTCCATCGCGGTCTTCAGCGCCACCGGCATCACCAGCGCCAGCGCGCCGACATTGTTCATGAATCCCGACAGAATGGCGACCAGGCCGGTCAGCGACGCGATCAACAGGTACGGCTGCCCGGCCACCTGCGACACCGGCCGGGCCATCAAATCCACCAATCCGGAGTTCCGCAACCCGCGGCCCAGCACCAGCACCGCCGCCACGGTGATGACCGCCGGATGCGAAAACCCGGAAAACGCTTGCTCTGACGGGATGATGCCGGTCACGACCACCGCCATCAGCGCCATCAGCGCCACAAGGTCATAGCGCCACCGCCCCCACAGAAACAGCGCAAACGCCGCGCCCAGCACGGCAAACACATAGGCCTGTTCGCCGGTCACGGCTCTGCCCGCCCGCGGTCCGCCCGGTGTTTCATCAGGTTGCCTTTACGCCCTGTTGCGACAACATTGCCGTATGACTGCCGCGCCCGCGTTGCGGGCGCCGTATCGGGATGCTCAACCATGGCAAACACCACCGCTCAACCCACCGGGGACCAAGGGAACGTACTCAGAAGGCTGATTGATGTCGGGATCGCCCTGTCGGCGGAAAAGGATCACAACAAGCTAATGGAGCGGATCCTCGTGGAAGCCAAGGCGATCTACAACGCCGACGGCGGAACATTCTACCTCAGACAGGACGACCGGTTGTCCTTCGCCATCATGCGAAACGATAGCATGGGAATCGCCCTCGGCGTTACCACCGGCAACACAATTCCCTTCCCCCCGCTCGACTTGCACGACCCCGAGAGCGGCCAGCCCAATCACCAAAATGTCGCCACCCACGTCGCCCTGGACGGCCTGGTCGTCAACATCGCCGATGCCTACAAGACCGACAAGTTCGATTTCTCCGGCGCCCGCCGCTTCGACGAGCAGAACGGCTACCGCTCCGCCTCATTCCTGACTCTGCCACTCAAGAATTACGAAGGCATCGTCGTCGGCGTGTTGCAACTGATCAATGCCCGGGACGCCGACGGCAACACGGTCGCCTTCGATCCGGCGGCGCAGTCGCTGGTCGAGGCGCTGGCCGGCCAGGCGGCGGTGGCGCTCGACAACCGCCTGCTGCTCGAGGCGCAAAAGGCGCTGCTCGAATCGTTCGTGCAATTGATCGCCATCGCCATCGACCGCAAGTCACCGTACACCAGCGGCCATTGCCAGCGGGTGCCGGTGCTGACCGAAATGCTAGCCCAGGCGGCCTGCGACGCCACGGACGGCCCGTTCAGCGATTTCGATCTCGACGACGAAACCCGCTACGAATTGCATATGGCGGCGTGGATGCACGATTGCGGCAAGGTCACGACGCCCGAATCAGTGATGGACAAGTCAACGAAGCTTGAGACGATCTTCGACCGCATCGACCTGGTGCGGACGCGGTTCGCCTCCCTCCGCAACGAAGCCGAAATCGCCTACCTGCGCGATGTCGCGTCCGGCGCGCCAGAGTTGCAGGCCCGCGCCGACCGCGACGAGCGCCTCGCCCGCCTCGCCGACGATCTGAAGTTCCTCGAATCCGCGAACATCGGCGGTGAATACATGGACGTCGACAAGATCGAGCGCGTGCGGCGCCTCGCTGTCCTGACCTGGGAAGACTGGAATGGGGACAAGCGGCCGCTCCTCAGCGACGACGAGGTCAAGAACCTTTCGATTCCCAAGGGCACGCTGACGCCGGAGGAACGCAAGATCATCAACGACCATATCGTCGTCACGATCGACATGCTGGAACAGCTTCCGTTCCCCAGAAACCTGCGCCGCGTGCCGGAGTTCGCCGGCGGCCACCACGAAAAGATGGACGGCACCGGCTACCCGCGCGGCCTGACCCGCGACCAGATGTCGGTGCCCGCGCGCATGATGGCGATCGCCGATATCTACGAAGCGCTGACCGCGGCCGACCGCCCGTACAAAAAGCCGATGACGCTGTCGCAGTCGCTGCGCATCATGAAGAAAATGTGCAACGAATCCCATATCGATCCCGACCTTTTCCAGCTCTTTGTCGAAGCCGGCGTCTACCAGAAATACGCCGAGGCGCACCTGCTGCCGGAACAGATCGACGAAGTCCCGATCGACGAGATTCTCGGCGAAGCCGCCTGACGCAGTGTCGTACAGGCTTGATTCTCCCGCCGCCGGGCGGGCGCTGACTGCTGCGGGCGTCGTGATCCTCAGCCCCGACGCCCTGCTGACGCGCCTCGTCGACGCCGACGACTGGACGGTGATCTGGTGGCGGGCGGTTTTCACCGCGGCGGCCATCGCCGCCGCGCTGGCGGTCCTGCACCGCCGCGAGTTCCGCGGCATCCTGCGGCGCGCGCGGCCAGGCCCAGCGGCGGCGGTTTCGCTGCTGTGGGCCATTGGCACCATCCTCTTCGTGTTGGCGGTCCGCAACACCGCCACCGCGAACGTGCTGGTCATCATCGCTTCCGGCCCACTGTTCGGGGCGTTCCTGAGTCGCGTCTTCCTGCACGAACGCATTCGCATCGAAACGTGGCTCGCATCGGTCGGCATCTTCGCCGGGCTGGCGCTGGTCTTCGGCGAGGCATGGTCGTCCGCAAGCGCCTTTGGCGACATCTGCGCTCTCGGTACGTCGCTTTGCGCGACCACCGCGTTCGTGCTGCTGCGACGCGATCACCTGGATCCGCTGATCCTGGCCGGCGCCAGCAGCTTCGTTGCCGCGGCGCTGGTGACTCCGTTTGCGTCGCCGATGTCGATCGATGCCGTGGATGGTCTGCTGCTCGCGATTCTGGGCGTCGTCGTCCTGCCCGCCGCCTATGCCCTGATTTTTTTAGGGCCGCGCACGCTGTCGGCGCCCGAGGTCGGCCTGATCCTGTTGCTCGAAACGGGGTTGGGGCCGTTGTGGGTGTGGCTGGTGATCGGCGAAACGCCGACGCCCCGGGTCGCGGCGGCC
>JAQBXG010000135.1 GCA_027625125.1 Pseudomonadota bacterium | reverse complement strand
GCAGACTCGCACGTCCAGCGCTTCGCGGGAATCCCAAACCGGATTCCAATGTCAGGGTCAATCCACTAGATTCGCACCGCCCGCAGGCGCAGCGCATTGCCGATCACCGATACCGAGCTCAGGCTCATCGCCGCCCCGGCCAAGATCGGACTCAGCAGCAGGCCGAAGACCGGAAACAGCACTCCGGCGGCGATCGGCACGCCCAGCGTGTTGTAGGCGAAGGCGAAGAACAGGTTCTGGCGGATATTCCGCATCGTCGCCCGCGACAACCGCCGCGCCCGCACGATGCCGCCGAGGTCGCCGCGCACCAGGGTCACGCCGGCCGATTCCATCGCCACGTCGGTGCCGCTGCCCATCGCGATGCCGACATCGGCCTGGGCCAGCGCCGGCGCATCGTTGACGCCGTCACCCGCCATCGCGACGCGGCGGCCCTGCCGTTGCAAATCGCGGACGATATCGATCTTCTGTTGCGGCTGGACGCCCGCGTGGACCTCGTCGATGCCCAGCTTCGCCGCAACCGCGTTCGCGGTGCGCAAATCGTCCCCGGTCACCATGACAATACGGACCCCCTCGGCGCGCAGCGCCCTTAGCGCGTCCGGGGTCTGGTCCTTGATCGGGTCCGCCACCGAGACGAGACCGGCGACGCGGCCGTCGACGGCGACATACATCACCGTCTCGCCGGCCGATTGCAGTGGCGCGGCATCCAGATCGCCCGGCTCCAGTCCCAGTTTCGCCAGCATCGCCGCATTGCCCAGCGCCACGGCGCGGCCACCGACCCGGCCCTCGACGCCCATGCCGGTATGGGAACGAAACTCGGTCGTCTCGTCGAGCTTCAGCGACTTTTCGTCGGCCCCGGCGACAATCGCGGCGGCCAGCGGATGCTCCGACCCGCGTTCGAGGCTGGCGGCCAGCCGAAGCAGTTCGTCTCCGTCGCCGCCGGTGACCGGGACCACCGAGCGCAGCCTGGGGCGCCCCTCGGTCAGCGTTCCGGTCTTGTCGACCAGCAGCGTGTCGATCTTTTCCATTGTCTCCAGCGCCTCGGCGCTTTTCAGCAGCACCCCGGTCTGCGCGCCGCGGCCGGTGCCGACCATGATCGACATCGGCGTCGCCAGACCCAGCGCGCACGGGCAGGCGATGATCAACACCGCCACCGCGTTGACCAGCCCATAGGCGATGGCGGGCGACGGCCCGAACATCCACCATGCGACGAACGTCACCGCCGCGACGACGACCACCAGCGGCACGAACCATCCCGACACCACGTCGGCCAGACGCTGGATCGGCGCGCGGCTCCGCTGGGCCTCGGTCACCATCTGGACGATGCGCGCCAGCATCGTCTCGGCGCCGACGCGCTCGGCCCGCATGACGAATCCACCGGCGCCGTTGACCGTCGATCCGGTCACCGCGTCACCGGCGGTTTTCTCCACCGGGATCGGCTCTCCGGTCAGCATCGATTCGTCGACGCTCGACGAGCCTTCGAGGATCATGCCGTCGACCGGCACCTTTTCGCCGGGACGCACGCGCAGGCGGTCGCCGGCCGCGACGGTATCCAGTGGTACATCGGATTCGGACCCGTCGGCGGCGATGCGCCGGGCGGTCGCCGGGGCCAGTTTCAGCAGCGCCCGGATCGCCGCGCCGGTCTCGAATCGGGCCCGAAGCTCCAGCACCTGCCCCAACAGCACCAGCGTGACGATGATCGCCGCCGCCTCGAAATAGACAGCCGGAAATCCGCTTTCGCCGCGCAGGCCGGGCGGGAACATGCCCGGAGCCAGCGTTGCGGCGGCGCTGTAGACGAACGCGACCCCGGTGCCGAGGGCGATCAGCGTGAACATGTTCAAATGCCAGGGCCAAGTCGCCACCGACTGCCAGCCCCGTTGCAGCAACGGCCATCCGGCCCACAGGAACACCGGCGCGGCCATCAGCATCTCGATCAGATGCAACACCTGCGGCGACGCCAACCGGTGGATCGGGATGCCCAACGCGGGGCCCATCGCGACGACGACCAGCGGCGCCGACAAAACCAGGCCGACCCGGAACCGGCGGCGCATGTCGACCAGCTCAGGGTTCGGGCCTTCCTCCAGTTCGATGACCCGTGGCTCCAGCGCCATGCCGCAGATCGGGCAGGTTCCCGGCGCATCGCGGACGATCTCCGGGTGCATCGGGCAGGTCCATTCGGTTTTGCGGACCGCCGCCGGCGCGACCGGCTCCAGCCCCATGCCGCAACTGGGGCAGGTTCCGGGGCCGATCTGCCGCACCTCCGGATGCATCGGGCACGTATGCTCCTGGTTCGCGCCGCCGGGCGCTGCCGCCGCGTGCCGGTGATGGCCGTGCCCCTGATGGCCGTGCCCCTGATGGCCGTGGCCCTGGTGGCCGTGGCCCGCGTGATCCGTGTGATCCGCCGGGCCGCAGTGCTCGCAATGTCCCGCTTCGGCGCTCGCTGCCGCGCCAGCCGCTGCAGACGCGCCGTGGCCGTGATGTTCGTGCCCATGATGGTCGTGGCCGCGATGGTCGTGGCCGCGATGGTCGTGGTCGTGATGGTCGTGGCGGTGATGGTCGTGGTCGTGGCCCGCGTGATCCGCCGGACCGCAGTGTTCGCAATGGCCGGCCGTCTCCGCTTCCGCCATCTCAGCGGGTTTCGCCGCGCCCGGCTCGGCGATCTGCACCAACTTCGCCGCCGCCTTGTCCGCGCCGTGGCCGCACTGGCAGTTCTCACCGCAGCCGCCCGCCGCCCGTGGGCGCGCGCCGCCGTCCGATTCCGGATTGTGTGGCAAACCTTCGTGGGCCATCGTCGCCTCCACCTGCGGGGTTCCTGCCCACTGTATAGGGCTTCCCCTTACAGGAAGGTCAAGCTTTGCGTGTTCGCCCCTTGACGCAGCGCGACTGCGGCGGTTTGCTACCCTGCACCGCCGCGCCGGCATTCACGCTGCCTGTCAGGAATCGCGTTTAACTTACTGTAATGCTTGTCATTATCGATAATTACGACAGTTTTACCTATAACCTCGTCCACTTTTTTGGCGAGTTGGGCGCGGAATCGAAGGTGTTCCGCAACGATGCGGTCACGCCCGAACAGGTGCTGGACATGCGCCCGTCGGCGATCGTGCTGTCGCCGGGACCGTGCGATCCCGACCGGGCCGGCATATGCCTCGATCTGGTCCGCGCGGCCGCCGACCGGGTGCCGATGCTTGGCGTCTGCCTGGGCCACCAGGCGATCGGCCAGGCCTTCGGCGGCAGGATCGTTCCGGCGCCGACGCTGATGCACGGCAAGCTGTCGGCGATCCACCACCAGGGCGGCGGCGTGTTCGCGGGGCTTCGCGATGGATTCTCGGCCACCCGCTATCATTCGCTGATGGTCGCGCGCGAAGGCCTGCCGCCGGAGCTGGAAATCACCGCCGAGAGCGCCGACGGCGTCATCATGGGCCTCCGCCATCGCCACCGAAAGGTCCACGGCGTCCAGTTTCATCCGGAAAGCATCGCGACCGAACTGGGGCACGCGCTGCTGGCCAATTTCCTGCGGATCGCCGGGATTCCGGTCGTCGAACCCGCCGGCGCGGCGGCCGCCTGACGCCGACGGCGGACACCGTGGACGACGCCCGCAGCCTGAAGCCGCTCCTCGGCATCGTCGCCGACGGCAATAGTCTGTCGGTGGCGCAAACGACCGAGGCCTTCGACATCATGATGTCCGGCGAGGCGACGCCGTCGCAGATCGGCGCGTTCCTGATGGCGCTGCGGGTGCGCGGCGAGACCGTCGACGAAATCACCGGCGCGGCGACCGTGATGCGGGCGAAGGCGCTGCCGATCGACGCCCCCGCCAATGCGATCGACGTCGTCGGCACCGGCGGCGACCAGTCCGGCAGCTACAATGTGTCGACCGCGACGGCGCTGGTCGTCGCCGGCTGCGGCGTGCCGGTGGCCAAGCACGGCAACCGGGCGATGTCGTCGAAATGCGGTTCGGCGGATGTGCTGGCGGCGCTCGGCGTCAATATTGAATGCGATGCGGCGCTGGTGCAGAAATCCCTCGAGGCGGGCGTCTGTTTCATGCTGGCGCCGCGCCACCACGCGGCGATGCGCCATGTCGGGCCGACCCGGGTCGAACTCGGCACCCGCACGATCTTCAATCTTCTCGGGCCGCTGTCGAACCCGGCCGGGGTCCGGCGCGAGCTGCTGGGCGTGTTCTCGAAGCAGTGGGTGGAGCCGCTGGCCCGTGTGCTGCACCAATTGGGGGCCGAAAAGGCCTGGGTGGTCCACGGTTCTGACGGCCTCGACGAAATGACGCTGACCGGCCCGACCCATGTCGCCGAACTGGACAATGGCGGCGTCCGCACGTTCGACGTAACCCCCGAGGACGCCGGGCTGCCGCGCGCCGAGGCGGCGGCGTTGAAGGGCGCCGACGCCGAAACCAACGCCGCCAGGCTGCGCGCGCTGCTCGACGGCGAGCCGGGCGCGTTCCGCGACATCGTGCTGCTGAACGCGGCCGGGGCGCTGGTCGTCGCCGGGAAGGCCGAAAACCTGCGCCGGGGGGCCGAACGGGCTGCGGAATCGATCGACTCCGGCAAGGCCGGGGCGGCGCTGGCGCGGATGGTCGCGATCACGAACGAAAAGGCAACGCTGTGAGCGGCGTTCTCGGCCGCATCCTGGCCGACAAGCGCATCGAGGTCGCCGCCCGCAAGGCGGAACCCCCGGCGATCGACGCCGATGCCAGGGCCGCGGCCGCGCCGCGCG
>JAQBXG010000134.1 GCA_027625125.1 Pseudomonadota bacterium | reverse complement strand
TCGGTCCGTTGCAGATGCCGAATCTCGGTCGCCAGCCGTTCTACGGACCCGGCGATCACTCCCAGCGTCGCGAAAAACATCGCGTGGCGGTCGCGCGGGATCACCTGCGTCGAGACCGGCTCCGGCGTCAGCCCCAGTTTTTTCGCCACATGCGCCTCCACCCGGGGGTCGACATTGGCGAACGTTCCGACCGCGCCGGAAATCGCGCACGTGGCGATCTCCGCTCGCGCATGCGCCAGCCGCGCCCGCGCCCGGTCGAATTCCGCATAGGCCTGCGCCAGCTTCAGGCCGAACGTGGTCGGCTCGGCGTGAATGCCGTGGCTGCGGCCGACACAGACGTCGCGCTTGTGCTCAAGCGCCCGCCGTTTCAGCGCCGCCAGCAATGCGTCCAGGTCGCGGAGCAGAATATCGGCAGCGCGGGAAAGCTGCACCGCCAGACAGGTATCCAGCACGTCCGACGACGTCAGACCCTGGTGGACAAACCGCGCGTTCGGGCCGACATGCTCGGCCACGTTGGTCAGAAAGGCGATGACGTCGTGCTTGACCTCGCGTTCGATCTCGTCGATGCGGGCGATCTCGAACGCGCCGTTTTCGGCAAGGTCCCGCGCCGCCTGCGCCGGGACCACTCCCAGTTCCGCCAGCGCCTCGGTGGCGTGGATCTCGATGTCCAGCCAGATGCGGAACTTCGCCTCCGGCTCCCAGACGGCGGCCATGTCGGGGCGGGAATAGCGGGGAATCATCGGCGGCGCCTACAGCAAGCCCAGCGACTTGAAACTGGCGTGCCTGCCGCGTCCGACGATCACGTGGTCGTGCAGCGAGATCCCCAGCGCTTTGCCGGCCTCGGCGACCTTGCGCGTCATTTCGACATCCGCCCCCGACGGCGTCGGGTCGCCGCTCGGATGATTGTGCACCATGATGATTGCCGAGGCGCCCAGCTCCAGCGCCCTCCGCACAACTTCGCGCGGATACACCGGCGTATGGTCGACGGTGCCTTCCTGTTGCACTTCGTCGGCGATCAACGTGTTCTTGCGGTCCAGAAACAGAATGCGGAACATCTCTTTCTTCGAATACGCCATGCTCGCGTTGCAGTATTCCAGCAACGTGCTCCACGATGCCAGCACCGGCCGCTGCAGTACCTGGCTGCGGATCAATCGCAGGGCCGCGCTTTGCACTGATTTCAGCGCCGCCACCGTCACATCGCCGACGCCATCGAATTCGCGCAGGCGATCGGGGTCCGCGGCCAGCACATCGCCAAAGCTGCCAAAGCGCCGAATCATGTCCTTGGACAGCTTCTTCATGTCGCCGCCACGCGACTTGCCCAGGTACAACAACAGCTCCAGCAGTTCATAGTCCGGCAGCGCGTCGGGGCCACCCTCCAGAAACCGCGTCCGCAGCCGCTGCCAATGTCCGGCCTGGTGCGGCTTGTTCGCGACCATTGCCTCAGAGCGCATACGGAGGCCGGTCAAGCCCGGCGGGAGATTTTGTAAAGATTTCGGCGCCGTCTTCCGTAACGCCAACGCTATGTTCGAACTGCGCCGAGAGTTTGCGGTCGCGGGTTACGGCGGTCCATCCGTCGTCCTTCATGCGGACTTCAAATCGGCCCTGGTTGATCATCGGCTCGACCGTAAACATCATGCCTGCGGCCAGTTTGACGCCGGTTCCCCGCTTGCCGTAGTGCAAGATGTTGGGGGAATCGTGGAATACCCGGCCGATGCCGTGGCCGCAAAAGTCGCGCACGACCGAATACCGCGCGGCCTCCGCGTGCGCCTGGATGGCTTGGCCGATGTCGCCGACGGTGGCGCCGGGCCGCACCTGTTCGATGCCGCGCATCATGGCCTGATAGGTGACCTCGCACAGCCGCTCCGCCTTGCGTGACGGAGTGCCGATAAAGTACATGCGGCTGGTGTCCCCGTGCCAGCCGTCGACGATCACTGTCACGTCGATGTTCAGCACATCGCCGTCCTGCAACACCTTGTCGCCGGGAATGCCGTGGCAGATGACGTGGTTCACCGACGTGCATACCGCGCGCGGAAACCCGCGATAGTGCAGTGGCGCGGCGACGCCGCCGTGGTCCAGGATGAACCGGTGGCATTCGTCGTCGATGTCGCCGGTCCGCACGCCGGGGGCGACGAACGGAACGATATGGTCCAGCGTCTCTGCCGCCAGCCGCCCGGCGATGCGCATCCCCGCGAACCCCTCCGGGCCGTGCAGCTTGATCTCGCCGGTTCGGCGTTTGGTCTGTTCGGACAGTTCGATGTCGGGAAGTTGGGTATTCACGCCGCCTCCGCGGCCAGGATCGGGAGTTGCTTGTCTAGCACGATTTCCCGCGGGGAAAGAATGCAGGCATGGCAAAGCATTTCAACCCCGGCCGCCGCCGCCGCGCTCCACGCTTCGGCGAACGCCGGGTCCACGTCACCGGCGACCGCAAAGCGATCACAGTCCTGGCGCTGCACGACCACCAGCACCACGGCGCGAATGCCGCGGCGCGCCAGCACCGCCAGTTCCTTCAGATGCTTGGTGCCCCGCGCGGTGACCGAATCGGGAAACTCCGCCAGACCGCGCTGTCGCATCAGGTGGGCGTTCTTGACCTCGACATAGCAGGCGTCTTCGCCGTCTCCCAGCACCAGGTCGACGCGCGAATTCTCCCCATACCGGACCTCGCGGCGCAGGGCGCCGTATCCGGCAAGCGCCGGAATCCTGCCGACGGCGATCGCCTCCTCGGCCAGGCGGTTCGGGCGCGAGGCATTGAGGCCGACCCAGCGCCGCCCGAACCGCACCATTTCCCAAGAATACGCCAGCTTGCGCGTTGGATCGTCCGAGCGCCACACCAGCACCTGGGCGCCCGCCTCGGTCAGCCCCAGCATCGACCCGGGATTGGCGACGTGGGCGGTGACCGTCGCGCCGCTTTCCAGCTGGATATCCGCCAGAAATCGCTTATAGCGGCGCACCAGACGGCCGCGAATCAGGGGTGTGTCGAATCGCATGGGGCAAAGGTAGAGCGTCACACAACCCGCTTCAATCGCTGGCCCCGGGTGGGGCGCAGTGCCAAGGTGGGCGATGGCCACGGTTTCCATTCGCGCCGCCAATGCCGGCGATGCCGGCGCTATCGCCCGGGTGTATGTCCGCACGTGGCGGGTCGCCTATCGCGGCCTGTTGCCATCGCGGGCGCTCAACGACATGAACGAATTGCGCGAGACTCTGTACTGGTGGACCACCCTGTGCGAGGCGGGGGCGGACACTTTTTCGTTCGTCGCCGAAGATCCGGAGGCGGGCGTCGTCGGCTTCGTCACCGGCGGGCCGGAACGCGCTCGCGCCACCGACCGCCGGGCAGAGGTCTACACGCTGTATGTGCTGCCCGGCTTTCAGCGTCAGGGCATCGGCAAGCGCCTGCTTGCCGCCGCCGGCGACCGGTTTCGCCGCGGAGACTTCCGCGCGATGGTCGTCTGGGTGCTGGCCGGAAACCCGGCGCGCGGGTTCTATGAATCCCGCGGCGGGTCGCCATGCGCGGCCCGCGCCATCCGCGTCGGCGGCCGCCAGGTCCAGGAAGTGGCCTATGGGTGGTCGGACCTCAGCGCGTTTTCAGCGGGCATCGACGCCGACCCCGCTGCCTGACCCAAGCGCCCCGCGCTTTCGCTCCGCGACCGTTCCCGGCCGCCGCCGCCGCCGTGCTAGGATGCCGCGCGCCCGCTTGGCGGAATGGTAGACGCAGGGGACTTAAAATCCAGCGGCGTAGGTCGGAAAGCGCAACAAATCTAATGGCTTAGGCGAACCGGAGTTTGGTTCGGCCCGGGTAAGGCCCGACGTATATAAGTCGGCCGAGTCGGGGCTTGGCGGAATGGTAGACGCAAGGGGCTTAAAACCCCTCGGGCTTCGGCCCATGCTGGTTCGAGTCCAGCAGCCCCGACCAACGCCCGACGGTGCCCGCGATCATCGCGCATTGGGACGTGGCGAGCCTTGGGGGAGCAAGGTTTCGAACGCGAACAGGTGAGCCAACTCCTCAGCGTTGAAGCGATTCAGAGTAAGGCCAATCACAGCGTCGAAAATCCATTCCGCACGACTGTCAGCTTGATCCGCTCGCGTCACATGAAGGCGAACCAGGGGGTCAATGTAATCGCCCGCGTGGGTCTCCGCGTAGGTGTTTCCAATTAGCGCGGCTCGCAACGCTCCCTTGCGGCAGTCGAACTTGAATCGGGAAAACTTGAGGACCTGGGCGGCGCCTTTCTTGATGTCGTCGGTTCGGTCCAGCCCCGGCAGCTCCTTTGTGTTGGCCACTCTCTTTTCGAGGCGCGAAGCACCGGACCCAACCGAAAAATTGCCGCAACCGAATCGATGCCATCGAGTGCGGCGTTCCTCCCCCTGCCACCTCCTGTAGCCGTCAAGGTGCAGCATCCAATTGTCGACCACCGCTCGCAAGGACGTCGGCCCGATGGAATGGGTAAGATCAGGGAGCGGCCATGTCGGGTCACCGTTCGGTGTGGTGAGGGGGATCGCCACATTCGTTGCCGCAAGAAACAGGTCGAGGTGCGTCTCCCGCGTCAGGACCGGAGAAAGCCATTGATGTTGTCCGGGCGACAGGCCGGTGGGAGTGCGAAGGCGAAGGGGGTACGAAACAAGGGGCTTCGCCTTGACCTCGCCGAAGAGGAGAACGTTTTCGTCCGCGATGGTCAGGTCAAATTCGCCGTGGGAATGTCAACGCCGGAGTAAAAATGCATCGGTGCGCCGGAGTAAAAGTGCATCACGGCTGATGGCAGGA
>JAQBXG010000133.1 GCA_027625125.1 Pseudomonadota bacterium | reverse complement strand
GGTGGCGGTGGTCGACCGCAACCGCGCCGACGCGGACCGGGTCGCGGCGGCGTTCGGGCTGCGCGGGCTGGCGGTGGGCTGCGACGTGACACATGCAAAGGCGGTGCGGGCGGCGTTCGACGCGGTGTGCGCGACGTTCGGCGGCGTTGATGTTGTCGTGTCGAACGCCGGGGCCGCGTGGCAGGGGGCGATCGGCGACGTGCCGGACAACGTGTTGCGCGACAGCTTTGAGTTGAACTTCTTTGCCCACCAGACCGTGGCCCAGAACGCGGTGCGGGTGATGCGCGCCCAGGGCACCGGCGGGGCGCTGTTGTTCAACGCCTCGAAGCAGGCGGTGAATCCGGGGCCGGACTTCGGCCCCTATGGGTTGCCGAAGGCGGCGACGCTGTTTCTGGCCAAGCAATACGCGCTGGAATACGGCGCGATTGGCATCACGTCGAACGCGGTCAACGCCGACCGCGTCAATACCGGCATCTTCGCCGGCGGGTTTCTGGAGGAACGCGCCGCAGCGCGCGGCCTGACGCCGGAGGAATACCTGCGGACCGGCAACCTGTTGCAGCGCGAGGTGTTGGCCGACGACGTGGCCCAGGCGTTCGTCGATCTGGCCCGCGCCCGCAAGACGACGGCGGCGACGCTGACCGTCGACGGCGGCAATATCGCCGCGAGCCTTCGCTAGTACTCAGACGTTGAAGCGGATCAGCAGCACGTCGCCGTCGGCGACGACGTAGTCCTTGCCTTCGGAACGCATCTTGCCGGCGGCCTTGGCCGCGGCCTCGGAGCCGGCGGCGACGTAGTCGTCGTAGGCGATGACTTCGGCGCGGATGAAGCCGCGCTCCATGTCGGAATGGATGCAGCCGGCGGCCTCGGGCGCGCGGGCGCCGGCGCGCACGGTCCACGCGCGGGCCTCGGTCGGCCCGGCGGTGAAGAACGTCAACAGGCCCAACAGGTCGTAGCCTGCGCGAATGACCTGGGCGAGGCCGGTTTCGGCGAGGCCCGCCGCCTGCAGGTATTCCAGGCGTTCGGCCTCGTCGGCCAGCGTGGCCAACTCCGCCTCCATTGCCGCGCTCAGGGCGACGATGCCGCGGCCCATCGCTTGCGCCCGTTCAGCCATGCGCCGGGTATGTACGTTGCCGGTGGCGGCGTCGGCCTCGTCGACGTTGCAGACGTACAGCATCGGCTTTGACGTCAGCAAACCGAGGCCGGCCAGAATCCGGCCGCCGTTGTCGTCGAGCTTGACGTGGGCGGCGGGGGTTCCGGCGGCGAGGCCGTCGAGGACCGCGCGCATCACCGGGGCCGTGCGCCGCGCCTCGGCGTCACCGCCGGCGGCTTTCTTTTCAGCCTGGACCGTGCGCCGCTCCATGCTTTCGAGGTCGGCAAGCAGCAGTTCCGTTTCGATGGTTTCGGCGTCGGCGACCGGGTCGACGCGGTCGTCGACGTGGGTCACATCGCCGCCTTCGAAGCAGCGCACCAGATGCAGGATCGCATCGACCTCGCGGATATGGCCAAGGAACTTGTTTCCGAGACCCTCGCCGCCGCTGGCGCCGCGCACCAGACCGGCGATGTCGACGAATTCGATCCGGGTCGGCACGACCTTTGCCGATTTGGCGAGCCGCGCCAGGGTATCGAGGAGTGGGTCGGGCACCGCCACCCGACCGATGTTGGGGTCGATGGTCGTGAAGGCGTAATTCGCCGCCTGGGCCGCCGCCGAGCGCGTCAGCGCATTGAAAAGGGTCGACTTGCCGACGTTGGGCAGGCCGACGATGCCGCAACTGAACCCCATCGCCTACGCGGGATCGGGATCGGCGCCGGCGGCGGGAAGGCGCGTGGCGAGCGCGACGGCATTCAGGAAACCGGCTTCGTCGCCGGCGGCGAGCAGCGGCGCACAGTCCGCCACCGCGTCGATGACCGGGCCGATGATTGTCATTTCGGAGCGGTAGAAATCGTTGAGCACATGGCTTTCGACCTGGTTCTTGTCGCCCGGGTGGCCAATGCCGATGCGAACGCGGCGGAAGCCGTTGCCGATATGGCTTTCGACGCTGCGAACGCCGTTGTGACCGGCGGCGCCGCCGCCGGTCTTGACCCGCACCTTGCCCGGCGCGAGATCGATTTCGTCATAGAACACGCTCACGTCGTCGGGTTTCAGCTTGTAAAACCGGAGGGCGTCGGCGACCGCGACACCGGAGCGATTCATGAACGTCGCGGGCTTCAGCAGCAGCACATCGGTCCGGCCCAGACGGCCGCGCGAGACGGATCCGTGATGGCGGTTCCGCCACGGGTCGCAGCCGTGGCGGCGGGCGATTTCGTCGACGACCACAAAGCCCAGGTTGTGGCGCGTGCTGGCGTATCTGGCGCCGGGATTTCCGAGGCCGGTGAACAGCAGCAAGCCGCTACTCGCCGCTGTCTTTCTTCTCGCCTTTCTCCACTTCGGCGGCCTCGCCCTCGACGCCTTCGACTTCTTCGGTCGGCTCCGCTTCTTCCATCAACGTCGGCGCGGCGATCGTCGCAACGGTAAAGTCGCGGTCGGTGATCGTCAGCTGCACGTTGTCGGGCAGGGTGATGCTGCTGATGTGCAGCGAATCGCCGATGTCGAGGCCCGCCAGCGATGCCGTCAGCTTTTCCGGGATCGAATCGGCGCGGCAGATCAGCTCGATTTCGTGGCGCACGACATTGACGAGGCCGCCGCGCTTGATGCCGGGGCTTGCCTCTTCGTCGATGAACTCGACCGCGACCGCAAGGCGGATTTGGGAATCCGCCGACAGGCGCAGGAAATCCACGTGCATCGGCCGGTCGGTCACCGGGTGCAATTGCACCTCGCGCGGCAGGACGCGCTGCGTGCCGCCGCCGGCGTCGAGATCGATCAGACGGTTGGCGAAGCCACCGCGGTCGATTTCCTTGACCAGCGCGACGGCGTCGACCGAGACCTGTTCCGGGTCCTTGCCGCCGCCATAGACAATGGCGGGAACCCGGCCATCGCGGCGCAGTGCGCGGGAGGAGCTGCGCGGACCCGGCTCGCGGGTCCGGGCGGTTAGATGCATGACTTCAACCATTGCCTTCTCGCTTCCTCCGGCGCCTAGTCAAACAGACTCGAGACCGATGTCTCGGCGTTGACGCGCGACATCGCCTCGGCAAGCAACGGCGCGACGGTGATGATATGGATGCGGTCCGAATTTTGCACGTTGTCCGGGGCCTCGATCGTGTCGGTGATCACCAATTGCTCAAGCTGCGACGCTTCGATTCGCTCCACCGCGCCGCTCGTCAATACCCCATGGGTCGCATAGGCCACCACCCGCTGCGCCCCGGCCCGTTTTATGGCGTCGGCAGCGTTGCACAGCGTTCCGGCGCTGTCGACGATATCATCGACGATCAGGCAGTCGCGGCCCTTTACGTCGCCGATCACGTTGATGACTTCGGAGAACCCGGCCCGCTCGCGCCGCTTATCGATGATCGCGAGGTCGGCGTCAAGACGCCGGGCCACCGCCCGGGCGCGGCCGACGCCGCCGATGTCCGGCGACACGAACAACAGCCGGCCGCCGTTGAACCGCTCGCGCAGGTCGCGGGCGAACACCGGGGCCGAAAACAGGTTGTCGGTCGGGATGTCGAAAAACCCCTGAATCTGTCCGGCGTGCAGGTCGATCGTCAGCACCCGGTCGGCGCCGGCGATCGTGATCAGGTTGGCCACCAGTTTCGCCGAAATCGGCGTGCGCGGCCCGGGCTTCCGATCCTGGCGGGCATAGCCGAAATAGGGCAGGACCGCGGTGATCCGCCGGGCGCTGGCGCGCCGGAGCGCGTCCATGCAGATCAGCAGCTCCATCAGGTTGTCGTTGGCCGGGGCCGACGTCGACTGGATGATGAAGACGTCCTCGCCGCGGACATTTTCGTGGATTTCGACCCAGACTTCCTTGTCGGAAAACCGCGATAGCGATGCCCGGGTCAGCGGAATCTGAAGTTGGTCGGAAATCGCCTGGGCAAGAGGGCGGTTGCTGTTGCCGGCCACCACCTTCATACCCGGATGCTCCGTTCTTCGAGAGGCTGGCCCCTGCCAAAGGAGCGCGCGGCGAATTCATAACAGGGTGCCCCGGTGCTGTAAACGCGAGCGCGGCGGCTATGCCGGGGCCAGCGCGATAATCGAAATCTGGCGGCCGCCGTCGGCGTCTGGACCGCCTTCGCCGGTCGCGCGGCGATAGCTGAAGAACCGCGCGCCGTCGGCGCAGGTATCGGCCCCGGTCTGCTCGACCGAGCCCACGCCCTCGGCCACCAGCCGAAACGCCACGTAACCGCCGAGGTCGAACCGACGCCGCCCGTCCGTCCCGGGCGATGTGAAGAAGCGTTCATTGCCGGGGTCTTCGGCCAGGAACGGGGCCGGGAACTCTGGCCCGACCTGGTACGAATCCGCGCCGATGCAGGGGCCGATCGCCGCGCGCACCCGCGCCGGGTCGGCGCCGAGGCCGACCATCGCCCGCAGCGCCGCGCCGGTGACGCCGGCCAGCGCCCCCCGCCAACCGGCATGGACGCAGCCGACCACCCGCGCCTTCGGGTCGACCAGCAGGACCGGCGCGCAGTCGGCGGTCAGCACCCCGAGCGCCACTCCCGCTGTGGCCGACACCATTGCGTCGGCGGCCGGCGCATCGGCGGGATTCCACGGCGTCGTCACGGCCACGGCGTTCGCGCCGTGAACCTGCCGCGCGGTCACCAGGGATTCCGGCCCAAGCCCCAGTTCGCGCACCGCGCCGGCGCGGTTTTCGGACACCGCGGCCGGGTCGTCGCCGGTGGACAACCCGCAGTTGCGGCTTGCGAAGCGGCCCG
>JAQBXG010000132.1 GCA_027625125.1 Pseudomonadota bacterium | reverse complement strand
CGCCGGGTGCAATTGAATGCCTTCGCCGGCGGCACGGCGGAAACCATTGGCGCGGCGCGGCGTCTGTCGCTGTCGCGGGCGCTGACGGTGCGGTCGTACCTGATCGACCAGGGCGTCCGCAGCACCGATATCGATGTCCGCGCGCTCGGCATTCCCGAAACCGGCGAGCCGGAGCGCGTCGACGTGCTGCTGGAGCCGAGTTGACCGCCGTCAAAGCGCCGCGCCGCAATTCCGCCAAGCCCGCGGCGGGCTTGACCATGACCGATCCGCGCCGCTTCCTGACCCGCCAGATCCTGTTTGTGCTGCTGGTTGGCGTCCTGGCGTGGGCGCTCTATGTCACCGGTCCCCTATACGACGCGTTTCTCGCCAATCCGGCCCTGAACGGCCTGATCGCGACGATGCTGCTGCTCGGCATCTTCTACACCCTGCGCCAGGTCCAGCGCCTGCGGCCCGAGGTCGTGTGGCTCGAATCCTATCGCCGCACCGAAGGCGGAATCACCCCGGCGCGCCCGCCGGTGTTGCTCGGGCCGATGGCGACGATGCTCGGCGACGGCACCCGCATGTCGCTGTCGACCATCTCGATGACATCGCTGCTCGACAGCATCTCGTCGCGCCTCGACGAGGCGCGGGAAATCACCCGCTATCTGACCGGCCTGTTGATCTTTCTGGGGCTGCTCGGAACGTTCTGGGGGCTGTTGATCACGATCAACGCGGTCCAGGAAACGCTTCAGGGCCTGGCCGGCAGCGGCGACACCACGGCGCTGTTCGGCGACCTGATCGCGGGGCTGCAAGCGCCGATCTCCGGCATGGGCACGGCGTTTTCGTCGTCGCTGTTCGGCCTTTCCGGCGCGTTGATCCTCGGCTTCCTCGATCTGCAAACCGGTCAGGCGCAAAACCGCTTCTACAACGAGCTCGAAGAATGGCTGTCCGGGTTCACGCGGCTGTCGGCGGCGGGGTTCGGCGGCGGCGACCAGTCGGTGCCCGCCTACGTCAGCGCGCTTCTCGAACAAACCGCCGAAAGCCTCGACACCCTGCAACGCACGATCGCCCGCGGCGAAGAGGGGCGCTCGTCGGCCAACCAGACGCTGCTCGCCCTCGCCGACCGCCTGTCGACCCTGACCGATTCGATGCGGGCGGAACAGGACCTGATGGTCAAGCTGGCGGAATCCCAGATGGGGATGAAACCGCTGCTCCAGCAACTTTCCGATTTGCTCCAGCAACAGCGCAGCGTCACGCTGGATGAAACCAGCCGCGCCCACCTCCGCAACCTCGACGTCTACGTGATGCGCTTGCTCGAAGAGTCCGCGGCAGGACGGAACCAGTTGATCGAGGAGTTCCGCAGCGAGATCAAGTTTCTCGCCCGCACGCTGGCCGTCCGCGAGCGCCAGGAGAAACAGTAGCCATGGCGCGTGCGCGCGGCCTGCGCACGGATCACACCTGGCCCGGCTTCGTCGATGCGCTGGCGACACTGCTGCTGGTCATCACGTTCGTGCTAGTGGTGTTCATACTGGCGCATTCGCTGCTCCAGGAAACGCTGTCCGGGCGCGACGAAGCCCTGCAACGGCTGAACGACCGCATCGCCGAGTTGGCGGAAATGCTGTCGATGGAACGCCAGGCGGCGGCCGACATGCGCATTTCGGTGGCGCAGCTTTCGGCGTCGCTGCAATCGGCCAATCGTGAGCGCGACGAACTCACCCTGCAACTCCGCGAGGCGGCCGAGCGGGCCGAACAGGCCGAAGCGGCGCTCGTCGACGCCAATCGCATCGTCGAGGTCGGGCGGGAGACGATCACCGCCCGCCTCGCCGAAATCGAGCGGCTTAACCGGGACATCGACGCCCTCCGTGACGTGCGCGACGACCTCGAAGACGAAGTCGCGGCCCTCGCGGTCGCCCTCGACATTGCGGGCCGTGAAGTCGACCGCCTCAACGCCCAAATCTCGAACGTCGAGCTGGACGCCGCGCGGCGCGAGGCGGCGCTACAGGCGGCGTTGCTGGAGCTGACGACGGTGCGCGACCGCGCCGCCGAACTCGTCGCGCAATTGTCGGATCAACAGGAACGCACGGCGTTGGCCCAGCGCGAACTCCAGGACCGCGAACTCCGCCTTGCCGAGCTCCAGGACCTGTACAACCGCACGACCGACGAACTCGACCAAATGAACGCCGCGTTCGGCCTGACCCAGGCGGACCTGGTCGACGCCAACGCCGAGCGGGCGCTGCTCCAGGCCGACATCGAACAGACCCGGGTCGAACTGACCGAGGAGCAGCGCCTCAGCCAACAGGCGCTGCAACAGGTCGCCCTGCTCAATCAGCAGCTCCTGTCCCTGCGCCAGCAGCTCCAGTCGCTCCAGGATGCGCTGCTCGCCGCCGAGGCCCGCGATGCCGAGCAACTGGTGACGATCGAAAACCTCGGCCAGCGCCTGAATGCGGCCCTCGCCCAGCGGGTCGAGGAGCTGACCCGCTACCGTTCCGAGTTCTTCGGGCGTTTGCGCCAGTTGCTCGGTTCGCGTGCCGACGTGACGATTGTCGGCGACCGCTTCGTGTTTCAGTCCGAAGTGCTGTTCAACGTCGGCGAGGCGGCGCTGGAGAGGGAAGGGGAGATCCAGCTCTCCCGGCTCGCCAGCGCGCTGGTCGAGATTTCCGAACAAATCCCCGACGACATCGACTGGGTCGTCCGGGTCGACGGCCACACCGACGTCCAGCCGATCGCGACGCCGGCGTTTCCGTCGAACTGGGAGCTCAGCACCGCCCGCGCGGTGTCGGTGGTCAAGTTTCTGATTTTGCGCGGCGTTCCCCAAAACCGTCTGGCCGCCACCGGCTTCGGCGAGTTCCAGCCCCTCGATCCCGCCCTGACCGACGACGCTTACCGCAAGAACCGCCGCATCGAGATCAAGCTGACCGAACGCTAACCGGCAGTCTTGCCGGGCATGGCGACAACGTTGCCGTCGCCGCTCGCGGCGTCCGCCGCTTCCCGCGCCGCATCGAACTGCAACGCTGCCAGCCGCGCATACAGCCCGCCGGCGGCGTTCAACTCGGCGTGGGTGCCGGTCGCGACGATTTCGCCCTTGTCCATCACGACGATGCGGTCCGCCTTCAGCACGGTCGCCAGCCGGTGGGCGATGACCAGAGTCGTGCGCCCCTCCATCAGCGGCGCCAGCGCGGTCTGCACCAGCTTTTCGGATTCGGCGTCCAGCGACGATGTCGCCTCGTCCAGCAGCAACACCGGGGCGTCGCGCAGCACCGCGCGGGCGATGGCGATGCGCTGGCGCTGTCCGCCCGACAGCTGCGATCCGCGCTCGCCGAGTTCGGTTTCATAGCCGTCCGGCAATTCTTCCAGGAACGCAGAAGCCTGGGCCGCGCGGGCCGCCGCCCGAACTTCGTCGCCGCTCGCTTGGGGGCGGCCATAGCGGATATTCTCGTCCGCCGACAGTCCGAACACGACCGCGTCCTGGGGCACCAGACCGATACGGCGGCGCGCCTGTTCCGGGTCTGCGTCCCGCAGCGGCACGCCGTCGATCCGTACCTCGCCCTGTTGCGGGTCATAGAACCGCATCAACAACTGGAACACGGTGGACTTTCCGGCCCCCGACGGCCCCACCAGCGCCACCGTCTCGCCGGGGCGCACCGCCATCGAGAAATTCTTCAACACCGCCACTTCGGGGCGGCCGGGATAGCGAAAGGTCACGTCGTCGAACACGACCTCGCCCCGCGGCGGCTCCGGCAGCTTCACCGGATGCGGCGGCGCGGCGATGCGCGGCGGTGTCGCCAGCAATTCCATCAGCCGCTCCGCCGCCCCGGCGGCGCGCTGCAATTCGCCGAACACTTCCGACAATGCGCCGACCGCGCCGGCGACGACGATCGCATAGAAGACGAACGCGGTCAGTTCCCCGGCGCTGGTGTTGCCGGCGACCACGTCGCGGGCGCCGAACCACAGCACCAGATCGATGGCCCCGAACACCAGAATCATCACTGTCGCGGTCAGCCAGCTGCGGGCGCGGATCAATTCGATGGCGGCGGCGAACGCGCGTTCGACGGTGGCGGCAAAGAACGCGCGGTCGCGGTCCTCGTGGTTGAACGCCTGCACCGTCTGCACCGCGTTCAGGCTTTCCCCGGCATAGGCGCCGGCGGCGGCGACACGGTCCTGCGCCGACCGCGACAGCCGCCGCACCCGGCGTCCATACACCAGAATCGGCACCAGCACCGTCGGCAAAGCCAGAAACACCAGCCCCGACAATCTGGGGCTGGTGACCACCAGCATCACGGTGCCGCCCAGAAACAACAGCACGTTGCGCAACGCCATCGATGCGCTCGATCCGACCACCGACTGAATCAGTGTCGTGTCGGTCGTCAGCCGCGACAGCACCTCGCCGGTGCGAGTCACCTCGAAGAACTCCGGCGACAACCGGATCACATGGCCATACAGGGTGCTGCGGATGTCGGCGACGACGCGCTCGCCCAGCCAACTCACCAGGTAATGGCGTCCGAACGTCGCCATCGCCAGCAACACGATGACCCCCAGCATCATCGCGAAATAGACATCCAGCGATCCGGCGTTGTCGGCATCGAAGCCGTGGTCGACGATGACCCGCATCGCCTGGCCGATTCCCAGCGTCGCCGCCGCCGCCACCACCAGCGCGACCCCGGCCCCCGCCATCACCCAGCCATGGGGCCGCAAGAACCGCCACAGCGCGGCGATATGGCGAACGTCGGCGGGCGGCGGGCGATCCGGTGGCAGGTTGGAGCCCCAGCCGCGCTGGCGCACGTCGCGGTCGGCGGCGGTGGGCCGCGCGGCGTCGCTCACGCCGTCGCCCC
>JAQBXG010000131.1 GCA_027625125.1 Pseudomonadota bacterium | reverse complement strand
CCCTCTACGCCGACGCCTGCCGTTGCCAGCCCCCGGCCTCGGTCTGGCGCCAATAGGTCAGACCGTGCCCGGCGGCGGCCAGGGTCCGCCAGCGTTCCCGCGCCGCCGCCACGGCGTCCGGATCGTTGCCATCAAAAATATCAAGAACACGCTCAAAGCCATTGAAATCAAACAGTGAAGCGCCGTCCGTCAGCGCCACGACCGACGCCCCGTTCGGATTCGCCCCGGCCTCGGTGGTCAAAAAGACCGGCTGTTCGCTTTCATCGCCGTCGGCGGCCGTGCCGTGGGGCAGGAAACTCCCCTGGCCATAAGTCCACAGCGCCGTGTCCAGCGCCGCCACCCGCTCCGCCGACCCGGCGATGACCACCGCCCGCATCCCCTGGCTCAGCGCCTTTTCCAGCAGCTGCGGCAGCGCCGCTTCCAGCCCGCTCCGTTGGAGGTGATAGAAAATGACCGGGATCAATCGGCGCTCTCGTAGTGGTCGGCCACCAGCCGGTTCAGCAGCCGCACGCCGTATCCAGTCGCTCCTTTCGGCACCGTCGCCTTGTCCTTGTACGACCAGGCGGTCCCGGCGATATCGATATGCACCCACGGCACGTCGCCGACAAAACGCTTCAGAAACTGGGCCGCCGCAATGCTCCCGGCGCCCTTGCCGCCGGTGTTTTTCATGTCGGCGATCGGCGAATCGATATCGCTGTCGTACTCCTTGCCCAGCGGCATGCGCCAGACGCGCTCGCCCTCGGCCTCGCCGGCGTCGGTCAATTCCTTCGACAGCCGGTCGTCGTTCGAAAAGATGCCGGCGTGGTGGTACCCAAGTGCTGCGATGATCGCGCCGGTCAACGTCGCCAGATTCAGCATCGCCACCGGCTTGAACCGGTCCTTCGTATAGGTCAGGCAGTCGGCCAGCACCAGCCGCCCTTCGGCGTCGGTGTTCAGCACTTCGACCGTCTGGCCCGACAGCGACGTGACGATATCGCCGGGCCGCTGCGCCTTCGCCGACGGCATGTTCTCGACCAGCCCGATGACCCCGACCGCGTTGACCCGCGCCTTGCGCCCGGCCAGCGCCCGCATCGCGCCGATGACCGCCGCCGAGCCGGCCATGTCGAACTTCATCTCCTCCATGCCCGACGACGGCTTGATCGACAGCCCACCGGAATCGAACGTCACCCCTTTGCCGACGAACGCCAGCGGGCGCTCCTTCGCCGACGACGCGCCGTTCCAGCGCATCACCACGACATACGGCTCATGGTCGCTGCCCTGCGCGACGGCCAGCAACGTCCGCATGCCGATCCGCTCCAGCCGGGCGCGCCCCAGCACCTCGACCTTCACGCCCAACGATTCCAGACTCTGGGCGGCGTTCGCCAGCGTGCGCGGATAGATCACGTTGCCCGGCTCGCTGACCAGATCGCGGGCCAGGCGGACCCCGGCGGCGACCGCGTCGAGGTCGCGGAATTCCGCCCTCGCCGCCGCGGCGTCGGCGCACCGCACCACCAGCGACCGCAGCGTCGGCTTCTTGTCCTTCGGTATTTTCGTGCGATAGCGGTCGAAGCGGTATCCACCCAGGCTGGCGCCGTATGCCAGGCGCGCCGCCGCCGTCGCCGCGTCGACGTCGCTGCCGGGCGCGGCCTCGACCACCACCGCCGCGATCCTGTCGCCGTCATCGAACCGCCGCGCCAGATTCCCGCCCAGTTCCTCCCATGCCAGTTTGTTCAAATCGGCGGGCTTGCCCAGCCCGGCCAAGATCACCCGCGACAGGCGCGTGCCGGCCGGCGCCGGCACGTCCAGCATCTGTCCTTTTTCGCCGTTGAACCGCGGCGCCGCGTGAATCGCCCGGCGCAACGCCCCCCGCATGCGCTTGTCCAGCTTCGCCGCCTCCGGCGTCAGTTTGCCGCCCGGCAACACGCCGACGGCCAATGCGCCCTGGGTCGGGATGCCTGGCGCGGAAAACGAGAGTTTCATCGAACTTTGTCCTGCTTGGGTCGGGGGTCGACGCAGTCTACGCGAGCGCACCGGCAACCAGCCACCCCCGTCCGGGCCCGCGTCCGCCACCCCCGCACCCCCGGGCCAGGACCCCGCCGTAGCACTGGCGGCGGCCCCGGAGGCGGCTATACTGCGCCCGTGCGCCACATCACCCGCTATATCTTGCGACAGCTGCTGGGACCGCTGGCTTTTCTGACTGTCTCGTTGGCGGCCGTCGTCTGGCTCACCCAGAGCCTGGCGTTCATCGACATGATCATCAATCGCGGCCTGTCGGTCGGACGTTTCTTCACGATGACGGCGCTGCTGACCCCCGGGTTCCTTGCCGCGATCCTGCCGATCGCGCTGTTTGTGGCCATTCTCTATGCCTATCACCGCCTGATCTACGACAGCGAGATGGTCGTGATGCGCGCCGCGGGGCTCAGCCAGCGCGCCCTGGCGATTCCGGCGCTGCTGGTGGCAGGGGGCGTGACGGTACTTGGCTACGTGATCGCGCTCTACCTGATGCCGCTCGGATTCAGCACGTTCAAGGACATGCAATGGATCGTCCGCTCCAACCAGGCCTCGGTGCTGCTGCAGGATGGGGCGTTCAATTCCCTCGGCGCCGGCATCACCGCCTACGTGCGCGAACGCCGCCCCGGCGGCGAGCTGCGCGGCATCCTCGTCCACGACGCCCGCGACCGCGCCCGCCCGGTCACGGTGATGGCCGAACGCGGCGTCATTCTGGCCGGCGACGACGGCCCCCGGTTCGTGCTGTTCGAAGGCAACCGCCAGGAACTCGCGGCGGGGGAGGGCGGCCTGTCGCTGCTGTATTTCGAACGCTACGCCCTCGATCTCGATGTATTCGGGCCGTCGCCGGGGCGGCGCTGGCAGGAACCGGCGGAGCGGTTCCTGCCGCGGCTGTTGTTCCCCAACATGAACGACCGCAACGATGCCGCCCACGTGCGGGAACTGTGGGCCGAAGGCCATAACCGGCTCGCAAGCCCGCTCTACAGCGTCGTGCTGGCGCTGATCGCGCTGTGCGCGGTGCTGTCCGGCGAATTCAATCGCCGCGGCGAATGGGGCCGCATCGCTATCGCCGCGGCCGCCGCGTTGACGTTCGAGGCGCTGTCGTTCGGCCTGTTATCGATGGTCAGCCGGCAACCGGCGCTGACGCCGTTGCTGTACGGCAACGTCCTGTTCTGGAGCGCCGCCGCCATCGCCGCGCTCCGGGTCCGGCGCTGGCGCATGCCTACCGCGCCTCGCCTGTTCGCCGCCGACTGATGCGAATCTCGCTGACCCTGTCGCTGTACTTCGCCCGCCAGTTTCTGGCCGGATTCGGAATTGTGCTCGGCGTGCTGGCGGCGGTCATCGTCGTCTTCGATGTCGCCGAGTTGATGCGCCGTGGGTTGTCCCGCGACGGCGTCGGCTATTTTCTGATCGTCGAAATGGCGGCGCTGCAACTACCGTTTCTGCTGCAAAAGGTTCTGCCAATCGCCGCGCTGTTCGGCGCGATGCTCAGCTTCGTGCGTCTGACCCGCACCCACCAGTTGGTGGTGGCGCGCGGCGCCGGCGTGTCGGTGTGGCAGTTCATGGCCCCGGCGCTGGCGACGGCGGTGGCGATTGGCGCGTTCGCGATGCTGGTTTTCGATCCGATCGCCTCCGCTGCGGTGTCGCGGTTTGAACAGCTCGAGGCGCGCTACCTGCGCGGCCAGGCCAGCTTCCTGGCGGTGTCGGAAAGCGGCCTGTGGCTGCGCCAGTCGGGGCCCGAGGGGCAATCGGTCATCCACGCCGCCGAAGTTCGCGGCCAGGGTGAGGATCTTCGCGGCGTGACGGTGTTCCTCTATCGCGGCGCGGACGTGTTTGATGGCCGCATCGACGCCGAATCCGCCGTCCTGCGTCCGGGCTTCTGGCATCTCGAAGGCGTGCTGCGAACAGCGCCCGACCGCGCGCCGGAACGCCTGGAGTCGTACGAACTGGCGACGACGATGACGCTGGCGCAGATTCAGGACAGCTTCGCGCCGCCGGAAACCTTGTCGTTCTGGGAGCTCCCCGGCTTTATCGCGACGCTGCGGGCGGCCGGGTTCTCTGCCCTCAACCACCGCATCCACTGGCATTCGCTGCTGGCGTCGCCGCTGCTGCTGTTCGCGATGGTGCTGATCGCCGCGTCGTTTTCGCTGCGGCTGACGCGGCGGGGCAACGCCGGCCTGTGGGCGGTCGCCGGAGTCCTGGCCGGGTTCGCGGTCTACGTCGTGTCCGACATCGTCACCGCGCTCAGCCTGTCCGGCGCGGTGCCGGTGGCGCTGGCGGCGTGGACGCCGGCCGGCGTCTGCATCCTGCTTGGCACCGCCGCACTGTTCCATCTCGAGGACGGCTGACGTGGCCCGCGCCGCCCGACACGGATGATTTTCCTTCGCCCTCTGCTGCGCGTTGCCCTCGCCGCCCTCGTCGCCGCCACTGCCGCCGTCGCGGCGCCGGCCCAGGACTCTCCGGACGCGGTGCTGATTCGCGCCGCGATGCTGTCCCACGACCAGCAGACCGGCGCCGTCACCGCCACCGGCAATGTCGAACTCACCGCCGGTCCGTACACGCTGCTGGCCGACCGCGTTTCCTACGACCCCGGCGACGACCGCGTTCGCGCCGCGGGCAACGTCGCGCTGCTCCAGGCCAACGGCGATGTCGTGTTCGCCGACGAACTCGAACTCACCGACCAGCTTCGCAACGGGTTTGTCAGCGGGATTCGCGTGCTGATGGCGGATCGCTCGCGCCTCGCCGGCTTGCGCGCCGACCGCCAGGCGGGCAATCGCACCGAACTGGTCAACGCGGTGTTCACGGCCTGCGACACCTGCGCCGGCGATCCCGA
>JAQBXG010000130.1 GCA_027625125.1 Pseudomonadota bacterium | reverse complement strand
ATTCCAAGGAGGCCTTGCGCGCGGCGCTGTCGCGGGCCGCCGCCGCGGTTCCCGGGGTCCGCCGGGTCAACGCGGTGCTGACCGCCGCCGCGGGTGCGCGGCCCGCTCGGGGGTCCGCAGGACAGCCGTCCGCAGGACCGCCGTCCGCGGGACCGCCGTCCGCAGGACCGATTCCGGGAGTCGCGGCGATTGTCGCGGTGGCGTCGGGCAAGGGCGGCGTCGGCAAATCCACCACCGCCGTCAATCTGGCGCTGGGCCTGCGCGCGGCGGGTCTGCGGGTCGGCTTGCTGGACGCGGATATCTATGGCCCGTCGTTGCCGCGGCTGCTGGGGACCGCCGACGCCAAACCCGACGTCGACGGCGGCCGCATCGTGCCGGTGCCGGCGTTTGGCCTGGCGACGATGTCGATCGGCTATCTGGTGCCCGAGGACACCGCGACGGTGTGGCGCGGGCCGATGGCCACCGGCGCGATCCAGCAGTTCCTGCGCAAGGTGGCGTGGGGCGAGCTGGACGTTCTGGTGATCGATTTTCCGCCTGGCACCGGCGACATCCATTTGACGCTGGCGCAGTCGGTGCCGATCACCGGCGCGGTCATCGTCTCGACGCCCCAGGACATCGCGCTGATCGACGCCCGCAAGGGCGTGCGGATGTTCGAGCGGGTCAACGTGCCGGTGCTGGGGCTGGTCGAGAACATGAGCTATTTCGTCTGCCCGCATTGCGGCGAGCGCAGCGAGATCTTCGGCCACGGCGGCGCCCGGGCCGAGGCCGACGCGACCACCCAGGCATTTCTCGGCGAGATTCCGCTCGACGGCCTGATTCGCGAGACTTCGGACGCCGGCACGCCGATTGTCGCCACCGCACCGGACAGCCCCCAGGGCGCGGCCTATCTGGCGCTGGCGCGCCGGGTCCTCGACAAGCTGGAGGCGGCCCGGACCCCGTCCCCTGTATTCCGCGAGGAATAACAAGAAAGAAGTTTCCGCGCGGAATAAGTCAAAGGGATTCCGCGAGAAGAGTTCCGCGCGGACGCTTCAGTCGTCGCGGCCGAGTGCGGTCATCAGTTCGCGCCACTCTCGGGCCGACAGGCCAGCGGATTCCCGGTCCGGCTGCTGCCCCGCCAACAGCGCCCGCACGACATCGAGGGCCGGGGCCGACAGGTGGAAGCCGCCGAGGCGGTAGCGGGCGAACGCATCGGCGGTCAGCGGCACCCAGCGCCGCAGCGTGTCCAGCATGACCTCGGCATAAGCGCGGATTTCGTACTGGGCGTGGTCGTCAGCGCGCAGCGACAAAAAGTGCAACAGGTTGTGCAGGTCGATCTTCCAGTACCACTGGGTATAGAAGTTCAGTGACAGGTTCATGCGCGCCAGCTCGCGGGCCAGACCGGGCGGGTCGGCGTCGTCCTCGCCGCCCAGCAACTCCTCGTAGTGGGCGTAGTTGCGGAGCGCGTCGTCGCGCAGCAACTCCAGCACCCGCGCCCCCTGCTCGGGCGCCAGCACGTCGCCCCGGCCCTGGCGGTTCGACGCCGACTGCGCCGCCAGATGCTCCGGCGCCGGCAGATAGAACTCGTTGTCGAGGATCGAATAGCGCGCTGAATACTCGTTGACGTTGGCGGTGCGGTGGCGAATCCACTGCCGGGCGACAAAAATCGGCAGTTTGACGTGATACTTGATCTCGCACATTTCGAACGGCGTCGAATGTCGGTGGCGCATCAGGTAGTTGATCAGCCCCGAATCCTCGCGGACCTTGCGGGTGCCGCGGCCATAGGACACCCGCGCCGCCTGGACCACCGCGCCGTCGTCGCCCATGTAGTCGATGACCCGGACAAAGCCGTGATCCAGCACCGGCAGCGCCTGGTACAGGATGTCTTCGAGCGCCGGCGCCACCGTGCGCCGGGTCGAATGCGCCTCGCTCCGTTGCTCGTCGATTTCGCGCTGCTGGTCGGGGGTGACGCCCATCGGCTCGCTGTGGTGCGGATCGGGGGCCGCACTGTAACTTCCGGGCCGCCCCGCCGCCACCGCCAACCCCACGGCGCAGGTTGAATTCGGGGCTTGGCGGCCGTATATGTGGGGTGCCGGGCAACCGGCTATGACGATAAACGCTGTTTGGAATAACCGATGCGGACCCGGGGGCGGTACCCGGCGCCTCCACCATTTTTTCGCCGCCGGTTGGCGGCACCGCAATGGGGGCGAAACAGGATCGACGCGCGGGTAAAGAAGCAGTTTTCGTCCGGCATGATACCGCCGTTATCGGGTCAAAACACAACTGCCAACGACAATAGCCGTATGGCACTCGCGGCCTAACACAGGCTAGCGCGGCTCGGGGGTACGCCGGGCAACAGAAGTCCCCCGGTTGGGCGGCGGCGGCGCAAGTCGCCGCCGTCTTTCTTTTGGGCAATCGATTTTCTGGGCTATCGATTCCCAGCGGTTGTGACGGGCCACCTTGGCCCCCCGGACCCGCCCGCATAGACTGCCGGGCAACCGGAAGGAAGGGGCGGCGGTGAGCGAAGACTTGATGCACTACAGCGCGCTGGTCGAAGACGCGCTTCGCGGCGTCGTCCGCCAGGCCCTGCGCACGGCGGCCGAACACGGCCTGCCCGGCGACCACCACTTCTATATCACCTGCCGCACCGGGCCGGGCGGGCTGGTGCTGCCGCCGCGGTTGCGCGAATCGTACCCCGATGAAATCACGCTGGTGCTGCAACACCAGTTCTGGGACCTGGAATTGCACGACATCGGATTCGACGTGACGCTGTCGTTCAACGGCCGGAACGAACGGCTGCAGGTGCCGTGGGAGGCGATCACCGGTTTTGTCGATCCGGCGGTCGAGTTCGGATTGCAGTTCAAGGCCCTGCCCGAAGCCGCGGCGAAGTCGGCGACGTCCGATGGCAGCGGCGAAGCAGATGGCGAAGGCGACGGCGTCGGCGGGCCGGATTCCGGCGCCTCGCCGCCGGAGACGAAGGTCGTGCAGCTCGATACATTCCGGCGCGGCTGACCCGGATGACCAACGCCACCCGCACCGAGCTCGATTCGTTCGGCCCGATCGAAGTGCCGGCCGATCGACTGTGGGGGGCGCAAACCCAACGGTCGTTGCAGAACTTCCGCATCGGCGGCGAAACCATGCCGCCGGAGCTGTTGCGGGCGCTGGCGACGGTCAAGCGCGCCGCCGCCGTGGTCAACCGTGACCTCGGGGTGCTGGACGCGGTGATCGCCGAGGCTATCGTCGCCGCCGCCGACGAGGTTCTGGCCGGCAAGCACGACGACGAGTTTCCGCTGGTCGTGTGGCAAACCGGCTCCGGCACCCAGACCAACATGAACATGAACGAGGTGCTGGGCAATCGCGCCTCGGAACTGCTGGGCGGCCGACGGGGCGCACGCGAGCCGGTGCATCCGAACGATCACGTCAACCGCAGCCAGTCATCCAACGATACGTTTCCGACCGCGATGCATGTCGCCGCGGTGGTATCGCTGCATGACCAACTGCTGCCGGCGTTGGCAACGCTGCAGCGCGAGCTGCATGCCAAGGCGACCCAGTGGTCGGCTACGGTAAAGATCGGCCGCACCCATTTGCAGGACGCGACGCCGATGACGCTGGGGCAGGAGTTTTCCGCATTTGCCCAACAGATCGCCAACGGCATCGAGCGGGTCCACGCGGTTCTGCCACGTCTGCGCCTGCTGGCCCAGGGCGGCACCGCGGTCGGCACCGGGATGAACGCGCCGCGGACGTTCGACAGCGCCATCGCTGCCGAGATTTCGCGGCTGACAGGCCACGAGTTCGCCGCGGCACCGAACAAGTTCGAGGCGCTGGCCGGCATCGACGCGATCGTCGAGGCCTCGGGCGCTTTGAACACGCTGGCCGCGAGCCTGATGAAGATCGCCAACGACATCCGTCTGCTGGGGTCCGGCCCCCGCGCCGGCATCGGCGAATTGCGGTTGCCGGAAAACGAGCCGGGCTCGTCGATCATGCCCGGCAAGGTGAACCCGACCCAGGCCGAGGCGCTGACCCAGGTCTGCGTCCAGGTAATGGGCAACAACACGGCGATTTCGTTCGCCGGCGCCAGCGGCCATCTACAGCTGAACGTCTTCAAGCCGGTGCTGGCCTACAATCTGTTGCAGTCGATCCGACTGTTGGCGGGGGCGGGGCAGAGCTTCGCCGCCAATTGCGTCGCCGGTATCGAGATCAACGCCGCGCGGCTCTCCGAGCTGACCGGACGATCCCTGATGCTGGTCACCGCGCTGGCGCCGCACATCGGCTATGACAATGCCGCGCGGGTGGCGAAAAAGGCCCACGTCGACGGCACGACGTTGCGCGAGGCGGCGCTGGCGCTGGAACTGGTAACGGCAGAGGACTTCGACCGCTGGGTGCGCCCGGAAACGATGATCGGCCCAACCTAGAGGCGCGGATTCGCAAGCGTTCGGTCTCGGTGGCGGGGCACCGCACCAGCGTGTCGCTGGAGGCCGCGTTCTGGGATGCGCTGAAGCGCATCGCCCGCGACGACGGCTGCACCGTCAATGAACTGGTGCGGCGGGTGGACAGCGAACGCGGCGGCAATCTGTCGAGCGCGCTCCGCGTCTTCGTGTTGGCCCGCGTCCGGCGGCACGCCTAGACGAAACCGCTAGGGCGCGCCGCCGACCAGACCCTGCAGAAAGCGACCGAGCGGGTCGGCGGGCGGCGGGGCGTCGGCGGGCAGCGCGGGTTGTGGCGCCGCAGCATCCGGCGCGTCCGGAACCTGCGGCGTACCGACGATACCGCCAAGGATTCCTTCGAGGATGTTCTCAAGCTTCGGCGCGTCGGCGGCGGGCCCACCCGCGGCGGGCCCACCCGCGGCG
>JAQBXG010000129.1 GCA_027625125.1 Pseudomonadota bacterium | reverse complement strand
CTGTGTCGAGCGGGCGATTGGCCGCGCAGTTGCCGAGGCAATGCCGATAGAGGATATTCCGTCGCTTTGCGGGGCGGGGTGAAAGCGGGCGAATGCGCGGGATAGCGGCAATCATGGCGCTGGCGTGTTGTGCGTTGGCGTTGGCGGCGTGCGGCGACGAAGCCGTGGCGCCGCGTACATCGGTTGTCGTCGGGTTGCAGCTGGAGCCGCCGGTGCTGGATCCGACGATCAATCCGGCGGCGGCCATCGCCCAGATCACCCTGGTCAATGTGTTTGAGGGCCTGACGCGGATCGACGAAAGCGGCCGGGTGCTGCCGGGGTTGGCGGAGCGCTGGGAGGTATCGCCGGACGGGCGCACCTATACCTTTGCGCTGCGCGCGGGAGTACGGTTTTCGGACGGAACCACGTTCGATTCCGGCGATGTCGCGTTCACGTTCGCCCGCAACGCCGCCGCCGACAGCACCAATTCGCGGCGCAGCTATTTCACCCAGATGGAGTCCGTCGAGACACCCGACGAGCACACGGTGGTCATCACGCTGGCCGAGCCGAGCGCGTTGTTTCTGTTCAATCTGGCAGAGAACGTCTCGGTGATCGTTGCGCCGGAGACGGCGGACGGCAATGCGACCCATCCGGTAGGGACCGGGCCGTTCCGGTTTCGGTCGTGGCAACCCGGCGAATCCGTGGTGCTGGAGCGCAATCCATTGTACCGGGACGCGGAAGCGGTCGGGCTGGACGAGGTCGTGTTCCGTTTCATCGGCGATGCGGCGGCGCAGGTGACGGCATTGCGGGCCGGCGACATCGACTATTTACCGAATCTGGCCGCCGTGGAGCAGGCGGCGCAAATCGCCCAGGATTCAGAGTTTCAGGTCCTGGCCGGCACGACCGAGGGCGAAACGATTCTGGCGATCAACAATTCCCGCCCGCCGTTCGACAACGTGCTGGTGCGGCGGGCGCTGTCCCATGCGGTCGACCGCGAACAGGTCGTTGCCGGTGCGATGTTCGGGTTTGGCACGCCGATCGGCAGTCATTTCGCCCCGCATCACCCGGCCTATGTGGATATGACGGGCATGTACCCCCACGATCCGGAGCGCGCCCGCGCGTTGTTGGCCGAGGCGGGGGTGTCGGGCCTGGAGCTGACAATCACGGTGCCACCGACCACCTATGCGCAGCGGTCGGCAGAGATCATCGCCGCGCAACTGGCCGAGGTCGGCATTTTGGTCGAACTGGAGGCGGTGGAGTGGGCGCGGTGGCTGGAATCGGTCTACGCCGATGCCAATTATGATCTGACCATCGTCTCCCACGTCGAGCCGATGGACATCGGCATTTATTCCGACCCCGGGTATTACTTTCGGTACGATTCGGACGAGTTCCGCGATCTGATCGCGGCGGCGAATCGGGCCGCTGTCCCCGAGGAGCAATACCGGCTGTTGGGCGAGGCGCAACGGATGCTGGCCGCGGACGCGGTCAATGTGTTCCTGTTCGAGTTGCCGCGCGTCGGCGCCGCCCGCGCCGGACTGCGCGGCTTGTGGCGCAATGCGCCGATGTTTCTGAACGATATGGCTGTCGTCCGCTGGGCGGACGCGAACCAATAGGTCCGCTGGGGGGACGCGAACCAATAGGTCCGCTGGGCGGCCGCGAACCAAACCATCCTGCCGGGCGGAGGGGAGCCGCCGCCCGGCCCCTAGCGCACGTAAATGCGGACTTCGTTGGTCGCGGTGTCGCCGCTACTGGTGGAAGAGAGCCGCAGCCGGTCCGCGGGCAAGCCCATGTTGGCGAGCGCCCGCACGACTTCGTCGGCGTTTTGCTTGGCCCGGGACAGGTTCAACGCCGCCTCGGCGGCGGTGCCGCCGGTCGCCGCGACCGCGACGAGATCGAAACTCGCCTGGGGCCGCCGCTCGATCGCCGCGGAAATCGCATTGAACAGCGGTTGTTCGTACTGCACGTTCGGCCGGTCGAAGCGGATGACCACCAGCGGCTGCTGGCCGGCCGGTAGTCCGGCCGCCGCCGCCGGCGTGGCGATGCCGCCGCCGACCGGGGCGGCATTCGCGAAGGCGCGATTGAACAGGCTGTTGCCGAGAATCTCACCGTTCTGGATCGCGAGGCCGATGACGTTGAGGTTGCGGCGTTCGTTGCCGATGTAACTGGTCTGCCGGCTGATGTCCTCGCTGAGTTCGTTGAGGAGCCGGTCGATCAACACGACGGTGCGGTTGGTTTCATCCTCGAGGATCGCCAGTTGGCGGTGGTCTTCATCGATCGCGCCGGCCAGGCCGTAGGTGGCGCGGGCCGCCTCCAGCAGGTAGGCCGCCATCGCCGAATCGGCGGCGACGCTGTTGGCCAGGCTGTTGAGTTGCGCGACATCGCCGCTCAGTCGTTCCAGCTCCTGTTGGGCGGACTGCCACTGTGCGGTCAATACCGGGTTACCCGGCGTGGTGCCCAATTGCAGCCGCGTGTTGATCGCGGCGATCGTGCCGTGATAGCGCTGGGAGTCTTCGGTCGTCTGCTGCCGCGAAGATTGCAGTTGCTGATTGCGCTGTACGATCGTGCCCTGGAGCGAAATGAGTTCGGCGCGATGCTGCGCGACTTTTTGTCCGACAAACGTGCCGGTGGACACCGCGCGGGTCACCGCCGGCGGCGCGAAATTGGTCTGGCCCAACTGCGGCGGCGGCGCGGGCGCGAGGTCCGGCATCGCCGCCGGTGCAGCGGGCGGAGCGGTCTCGGCGGCCATCACCGTTTCCTCGTCGTCGCCGAACCCGAAGGACGGCCACAGCGACTCGGATGTGAACGAACAACCGACCAAGAACAGTACCGGACCGAACACGCCGATCCGCAAGGATTTCAACACCATGGGCACCTTTGCGTCATCGTCCGGTGCAGTCCCCCCGCCAAACGGACAATCCGATTACTTGAGATCGCTTTTGGCAAGATTCGCGCAGGTTTCGAACCGTGGCGATCCTAGACCAACGCCCGATGCGGCGACAAGCGGCAAATCCTTGGGGAATCGACAGACTTTCGACTCGCCGACAACCAGCGCCATTGCCTGGCCGGAGGAATTTGACTACGCTCGCCGCCTTCGAGCAGGGCCTGCGCCGGTGGCGGATGCGTGCCGCGCCGCCTGGTCTTCTGCATGCGCCCGTAGCTCAGCTGGATAGAGCACCAGACTACGAATCTGGGGGTCAGGGGTTCGAATCCTCTCGGGCGCGCCATTTTCTTCCAGCTTCGTCCGGTTCCAGCCCCGCGAGCGGCCTGGTTGGCATCCGTGACTTGCAGTGCTGCGGCGCGAGGGTATGTTGCCGGTTCGTTCGTGGTTGCGGAATTGCCTGGGGGCACAATCGTGGATGAATTGTTTATGGATCACATTGCCGCAGGAAGGTAGGGTGAACCCTGTTTCTGACACCCCGTTATGCGTGTGGGGTGATCGGGAGGAAAAATGGCGACGAAGGATAGAGTCCACCGTGGGGCTGCGGGGGGGCAGTCCGGCGGCGGAGGCGGCGAGGTCGCGGCGCTTCGGCGCCGGGTCGCGGGCCTGAGCCGCGAACTTGGCCTCTGCAACGAACGGCTCGAAGAGTCGCAACGTATATCGCGCATCGGTAGCTGGGACTGGGATCTGTCCGACGGCAGCGTGTTCTGTTCGCCGGAAACCTTGCGGATATTTGGAATAGCGCCCGGCGCCGAGGCGCAGACGGTCGAGATGTTCCTCGCGCTGATCCACGCCGATGATCGCCCGGCCGTCGACGAGGTCCTGGCCACTACGCTGGCCACGGGCGGCGATGTATCCGTGGAGTATCGCGTCGCTCGCAGCGACGGGTCCGGTATCCGTGTTCGGGCCAGGGGGCGTTGTGTAACGAACGAAACCGGTGCGGTTGCACGCCTGCACGGTACGGTTCAGGACGTTACGGAACGGCATTGCGCCAAACAGCAGCTTCGTGAGCAAGCGCGGCTGCTGGATCGGATCTTCCGGCATTCGATCGAAAACATCGTGCTGCTGGACCGCGAATTCAGATACGTGCGCGTCAGCGATTCGTTCCTGTCGCTTGCGCGACGGCCTGTGTCGGACTTGATCGGGCGGAGTGCGTTTGCGTTGTACGACAGCGGTTTCGAAGGCGAGGCGCGGGAAGTCGGGCGCACAAAGGTCGCCAGGACCTGGAATGCGCGACCGTTTTCCATTCCGGGATCGCCGCGAGGCACGACATACATGGATATCAGCATGGCGCCGATTCTGGACGACGCCGGCGAGGTCGAACTCTTTCTGATTACGCTGGAGGACGCGACCCAACGCGAACAATCGGGGCAGGCGCTGCGCCGAAGCGAGGAACGCCTGCAACTGGTGATGCGGAGCGTCAGCGACGGCATCTGGGACTGGAACGTCGCGACCGGCGAATTCTATCTGTCGCCGCGCTGGAAGGAGATTCTGGGGTTTGGCGACGACGAACTGCCGAACCGCGAATCATCGTTCTTTGGCCGTGTTCATCCGGAGGACGTCGAAGCCTTGCGGGAGGCGCTGGACGGCCATCTGGAGCAGGACCGGCCGTACCACGTGGACCTTCGGATGCGGCACAGCAATGGCGGATATCGATGGGTTCTTTGCCGCGGCGTCGCGGTTCGCGACGACAGCGGACACGTGGTGCGGATGGCCGGATCGATTCGCGATATCACCGACCAGGTGGAGGCCGATGCGCAGCTTCGACAGAGCGAGGCGCATCACAGACTTGTCCTGTCGAGCATGCAGGAGGTTGTCGTCGTGGTCGACACGGCGGGGGTGATTCGCAGCGTCAACGGTGCGGCGGAGTCCGTGTTCGGCTACCGCGCCGAGGAACTGGCCGGTGAGAACGTCACGCTGTTGATGGCCGCCGGGGTGGCCGACCAGCACCACCGGAATCTGCGCGAATTCGGGCGCACCG
>JAQBXG010000128.1 GCA_027625125.1 Pseudomonadota bacterium | reverse complement strand
AGAGCGGCGGCAGGTTCGGTGATGCGCATCTCGGCAAGGATCGCGCGCAGCCGGTCGAACGCGGGATCGTGTCCGTTTTGCAGCGCCGCGGTGTACCAGCGCAGGGCTTCGGTCACGTTGCGCTCGGTGCCGAGCGCGCTTTCGTAGAGCAGCCCGAGGTTGAATTGCGCGATCGCGTGACCCTGGGCGGCGGCGCGCAGGAACCAGGACAAGGATTCGGCAAAGCTCTGCCGCACGCCGTCGCCGGTGAGGTACAGGGTGCCGAGGTTGGCCTGGGCGCGGGCATTGCCCTGTTCCGCCGCGCGCCGGAACCAGTCGGCGGCAACTTCGGCGTCACGCGGAACGCCGAGACCATTGAGGTACAACAGGCCGAGGTTGCGCTGCGCATCCGCGTCACCCTCCCGGGCGAGCGGCAGCCATTCGGCGTGGGCGGCCGCGAAGTTGCGGGCCTCGAACGCCATCACGCCGGCCGCGAAGTCCGCAAAAACCGGAAGGGGGGCCGACAGACCGGCGCCGATAACGAGCGCGGCGGCGAGCCGGCCCCCTTTTCTTTTGCGGACGAACGCGGGGACGATGCCGCCCCTTTGCCCGGACCCCGTGCTAGGCCTCGCGGATCTGCCAGGTGCCGTCAGGCTGACGGCAGGCGGTGCCGTAGGCCTCCGCTTCTTCACCACCGATGATCACGGTTTGCTGGAACTCGCGGCAATAGTTGTTTGCGTCGAGCGGGTCGACGAATGTCTTGAGCGGAACAACCGTGCCGGTGACCCCGGTATCCGGGTTCTTCCACTCGGTGACCGTGCCGACCGTCGTCGTCTCCAGCGCCGTATTCGTTGTTTGCGCCATCATCTGACGATCCATTTCGTCCATGGTTCGCCCGATCTCGCCGCCCACCAGGGCGCCCAGGACCGCTCCGACACCGACCGCCAGCAACTGGCCGTCGCCTTCGCCAACCTGGGCGCCCGCGAGCCCGCCGACCACCGCGCCGAGGAGCGTGCCCATCTGTTGGTCTTCGCCGGCACCGCCGCAGGCAGCCAGACTGGCGGTCATCGCCAGGGCCGTGGCTATGTTTCGAAAGGTCATTTGGCATTCCTCCTGGACGTGGACGTGACCCCCCATAAGCGGCGAGTATAACAGGTCGCGGGCGCGACACGAAGGTGGCGCGGGGGCCGCAGTTTGATCGACAAGCGGCGTTCCCCGTCGCTAGTATGCGCCGGCACGGGGCGCGGCCTCGACGCCGGAACAGGCAGCGAATGCATGGCGGACAGTGGCGCGGAGGACCCGGTCGACCTGTTTTCCGTCTGGCTTGCCGAAGCGGAACGCGCCGAGCCGATCAATCCGAACGCCGCGGCCCTGGCGACCGCGAATGCCGCCGGAGTCCCGTCTGTCCGCATGGTCCTGTTGAAAGCCGCCGACCATGACGGGTTTACGTTCTTCACCAATCTGGAAAGCCGAAAGGGCCACGAATTGAAGGAAAACCCCAATGCGGCGCTGTGTTTCTATTGGCGATCCCTGGCACGGCAGATTCGCGTCGAGGGGCCGGTGTCCGCAGTGACCGGCGGTGAGGCGGACGAATACTTTGCGTCGCGCCCGCGGCAGGCGCGGATCGGCGCTTGGGCTTCGAAGCAGTCGCAGGTGTTGGAGGGACGATTCGAGTTGGAACGAAGAGTGGCGACAACTGCCGCGAGATTTGGTGTCGGCGAAGTTCCGCGCCCGGAATTCTGGTCCGGGTTTCGAATTCGGCCCCGCGTGATCGAGTTCTGGCGCGAGCGTCCGTTCCGACTGCATGAGCGGCGGGCGTTCCGCAGGAACGGCGAGTCGTGGCGCAGTGAGGAGTTGTATCCGTGAACGAGGACACGGCACGCCGTTCCGGAAGCTCCGGCCCGCCGATGCCGGACGAACGGAACGCGGCGCTGATGCGGCGCGCGACCTATGCGTCGGTTGGCGTGGCGACGATCCTGATCGTCACCAAATTCATCGTCTGGCGCATGTCGGGTTCTGTCGCCCTGTTATCGTCGCTGCTGGATTCGACCCTGGATGTCATCGCATCGATGATCAGCCTGTTTGCGGTCCGCCATGCCTTGACGCCCGCCGACCGGGAACACCGATTCGGGCACGGCAAGGCCGAAGCGCTGGCCGCGCTTGGGCAGGCTGTGTTTGTCGGCGGGGCCGCGTTGCTGTTGATCTGGGAAGCGGCGCAGAAGATCTTTGATCCGACACCGATCGAAGCCGAGTACTGGGCGGTCGCGGTGATGGTGCTGTCTTTGTCGTTGACGATCGCCCTGGTGCGGTTTCAGCGCCGGGTGTCGGCGCTTACAGGTTCCGTCGCGATTGCCGCCGATTCGCTGCATTATGTCACCGACATTATGGTCAACGCCGGAATCGTGGTCGGGTTGTTGGCGGTTGCGGTGCTGGACTGGCGGCTGTTGGACCCGTTCATCGCCATCGCGGTCGCGGCGTATCTGGTGCATACGGCGTGGCAGATTGCCCGGACTTCGCTGGATATGCTAATGGACCGGGAACTGGACGACGACAAACGCAAGCGAATCCGCGAGTTGGCCTTGGCCCACCCGGAAGTGCTGGCCATGCATGACTTGCGGACTCGCTCGTCGGGCATGCACTCTTTCATCCAGTTTCATCTGGAACTGGACGGCGACATCTCGCTGACCCGATCCCATCACATCGCCGACGAGGTCGAGAAGATCATCGCGGCCGAATTCCCCGGCGCCGAGATTCTGATTCACCAGGACCCGGAAGGGCTGGACGAAGCTCGGCCCGATTTCGCGTGATCGAATGGATGTTGACGCCCAGAAACAGGTAATCGAGTTTCTGTCCGATCCGGCATCCTATCCCGGCAACGTGCGGCGTGTTGACCGCATTGATACCCATGCTTCGGTCGTGTTCCTGGTTGGGGACGACGCATTCAAGATGAAGCGTGCGGTAAAGTATTCGTACCTCGATTATTCCGCGCTGGAGTCGCGCCGAAAGTTCTGCGAGGCGGAGATCGGGCTGAACCGCCGCACCGCCCCGGAATTGTACGAAGCATTGGTGCCGGTTACGCGGGCCGGCGGGGCGCTGGCGCTGGGCGGGAACGGCGAGCCGGTCGAATGGCTGGTCAAGATGCGGCGATTTGAACAGGACGGCCTTTTTGACCACATGGCGACGTCGGCGAGCCTTTCGCCCGGCGAAATGGAGCGCGCCGCCGAGCAGGTCGCGCGATTTCACCTTGGCGCTGCCGTGCACAGGGACGCCGCCGAATCCGTTCCAATTCGGCGGATCGTCGACGACAACGCCGCCGAACTGGCGGCCGGCGCCGGCAACGTATTCGCGCCGGAGGCGTTGGAACAGTTGAACGAAGCTTCGCGAAGATGGGCGGACCGTCTGGCGCCGCTGATGGAAGAGCGCCGTGAGCGCGGGTTCGTGCGCCACTGTCACGGTGACCTGCACTTGCGAAATATTGTGATTTATCGCGGACAGCCGATGTTGTTCGACTGCATTGAATTCAACGACGCTTTTGCGATCATCGATGTATTCTATGATTTTGCCTTCCTGCTGATGGATTTGATGCACCGCGGGTTGGAGGCGCACGCCAACCGCGCCTGCAATCGGTATCTGCAACACACGGGCGACCTGGGCGGATTGGGAGCCTTGCCGCTGTTTCTTTCGTGCCGTGCGGCGATCCGCGCGCATGTTTCCGTGCCGGCGGCGGCGGCGCAGACTGATCCAGCGCAAGCGGCGCTGCTCAATGCCGAGGCGCGGCAGTACCTGTCGCTGGCTCTGGAATCGCTGTCGCCGCCGCCGCCGTCGCTGGTCGCCGTCGGCGGGCTTTCGGGAACGGGAAAGTCGGCGTTGGCGCGCGCCCTTGCGACGAAACTGGGCGCCGCTCCGGGCGCGGTACTCTTGCGGAGCGATGTGATTCGAAAGCGACTTCTGGGCGTTGCGGAAACCGATCGTCTGGGTCCCGACGCTTATGCCCCCGAGGTGTCCGCGCGTGTGTATCGCGCGTTGCGGGAGGAGGCGGCGGTCGCGCTGGGCAGTGGACATGCGGTGATTGCCGATGCGGTGTCGGCGAAGCCATCGGAACGGTCGTCGCTGGCGGCCGTCGCCGGCGACGCCGGAGCATCGTTTGTCGGACTGTGGCTGGAGGCGACGTTGGATGCGCGTGCGGCGCGCGTGGAAGCGCGCGTAGACGATGCGTCCGACGCCGATCGGGACGTGGTGCGATCACAGGAACGCATCGACCCCGGTGCGATCGATTGGCGGCGGATCGACGCCGGTCGGGATTTGGCGGCGGTGGCCAAGGAGGCCACGGGGTCGGTTCCGGCGGCGTTGTTGCGGCCATGAGCCGGGTGATTGTCGCCTATGACGAGGAGACGATCCGGCGAAGGGTAGCCGAACTGGCCGACGAGATTGCCGCGGCGTTGCCTGGAGACGTGCTGGTGGTCGCCATCCTCAAAGGCGCCGCGATCTTTGCCGCCGATCTGTTACGGGAGATGAGCCGCGCCGGCATGGAGCCGGAGATCGAATTCCTGCGTTTGCGCAGCTATGGCGCCGGCCAGTGGTCGAGCGGGGACGTTGTCGCCGTCGGCGCGGCTCCGGACGTGGCGGGGCGGGCGGTGTTGTTGGTCGATGCGATTCTCGATAGCGGCCGGTCGCTGGCGGCGGCGCGACGAATCGTCGGCGAAGGCGGGGCGGCGAGCGTCCACGCCTGCGTGCTGGTCGAAAAGCCCGGCCGGGCGGTTGCCGTGGAGGCCGACTTTCGCGGGTTTCGGGCCGGTAGCGCGTTTCTGGTCGGGTACGGTACCGATGCTGCGGAAGCCCACCGGCATTTGCCAGTGCTGGCGACCCTGCTCGACGAACCGGACTAGGGTCAGTACTCAATTATGGGATTCCCGTCGCTCCGGTGATGTGATTCAAGTGTCCTCATTG
>JAQBXG010000001.1 GCA_027625125.1 Pseudomonadota bacterium | reverse complement strand
GCTTCGATGTCGTCGACCGGCTCGATCGCTTCATCGACATCGTCCGGTTCGGAATCCGGGGCGGCGTGATGTTCGGCCGACCGGCCGTCGGACGCGACCGGTGCGGCTTCTGCAATCACCGTGCGTTCAAGGGTGTGGGCCGGGGGAATCAAGTTCGGGTCGGGCAGGATCGAGATGCGGATGCGAAAGCGGGTTTCGAGATCGCCGAGGGACGCGCGCTTTTGATTGAGCAGATACATTGCCACCGCCGGCGGCACGCCGACCGCCAGATGCGCCGGGCCGCGAATGCCTTCGTCCTCGATGACCCGCATCACATGCAGGGCCGAGGATTCGGTGGACCGCACGAGTCCGATGCCGCCGCAGGTCGGGCAGGGGTTCGAGCTGGTTTCCAACAGGCTCGGCCGCATGCGCTGCCGGGACAGTTCGAGCAGCCCGAAGGCGCTGATGCGTCCCAACTGGATGCGGGCGCGGTCGCCCTTCAGCGAATCCTTGAGCTTGCGGACGACGGCGCGATTGTTTCGCGACACATCCATGTCGATGAAGTCGATGACGACAAGCCCGGCGAGGTCGCGCAAACGCAATTGCCGCGCGACTTCTTCGGCCGCCTCGAGGTTCGTTTTCAGCGCCGTCGCCTCGATGTTGCGCTCGCTGGTCGAGCGCCCGGAGTTCACGTCGATGGCGACCAGCGCCTCGGTCGAATTGAGTACGATGTAGCCGCCGGAACGCAACTGCACCGTCGGGCTGTGCATCAGGTCGAGCTGTTGTTCGACCTGGTAGCGATGGAACAGCGGAATGCGGTCCTCGTATTTTTGCACCCGCTTGGCGTGGCTGGGCATCAGCATCTTCATGATGCCCTTGGCGGCCTTGTAGCCTTCGTCGCCCTCGACCAGGACCTCGTCGATTTCATTGGAGTAGAGGTCGCGGATTGCCCGTTTGATCAGGTTGGCCTCTTCGTAGACCATCGTCGGCGCGACCGATTGCAGGGTCAGTTCGCGGACCGAATTCCAGACCCGGAGCAGGTAGTCATAGTCGCGGCGGATATCCGCCTTTGTCCGTTGCTGGCCCGCCGTGCGAACGATCAGGCCCATGCCCGGCGGAACTTCGAGCCCGCCGATGATGTCACGGAGCCTGCTGCGGTCCTTGGTGTTGGCGATCTTGCGCGATACGCCGCCGCCACGGGCGGTGTTGGGCATCAGCACGCAATAGCGGCCGGCGAGACTGAGGTAGGTGGTCAGCGCCGCGCCTTTGGTGCCGCGCTCTTCCTTGACAACCTGGACCAGCAGCACCTGGCGGCGCTTGATGACTTCCTGAATCTTGTAGCGGCGGACTTCGCGGCGGGGCCGCAAATCCTCGAGGTCGTCGCCGCCGACGGTTTCCGGCTGGCCGGGGGCATCGCCGTCGCCGTCGGGACTGTCGGGACTGTCGGGGCGTTGCGGTGGTTCCGGCGCCGCGTCGATATAGACCGCTTCGATCCGGCTTTGGGATTCCGCCGCAGCCTCTTCGGCCCGCCCCTGGGCCGCTTCTTCGGCGGCGCGTTCGGCCTGGACCTTTTGCCGGTCGGCGACCGGGATCTGGTAGTAGTCGGGATGGATGTCGCCGAAAGCCAGGAAGCCGTGGCGGTTGCCGCCGTATTCGACAAACGCCGCCTGCAACGACGGTTCGACCCGCGTCACCTTGGCGAGGTAGATGTTGCCCTTGAGCTGTTTCCTGGTGGCGGATTCGAAATCGAATTCGTCCAGCCGTGTGCCGCTTACAACGACGACCCGGGTTTCCTCGGGGTGGGCGGCGTCAACCAGTAGTCTGGTTGCCATTGTACTTCTCCGTGACGGGCCGCGCTCCCGCGAACTGGGTGCGCGACGCCGCCGCTGTATGTGCGAAGCCTTCGGGCGCCACATCGCGCGGTCTCATCACCGACAGGCTGCCGTCCCGGCTGCGCCGGGTGGGGCTTCGGTTCCTCGTTTACTCCGCCTTGCCTTTCGCGCGGGTGGCGGCAGACCGAAAATCAGCCGGACATGCCTGGTTCCACCCCGCCGCCGCGTGCCCCCGTCTCGGGGTCAGCGAACCGGCTGCGGAGGTTCGCGATGCCTATATAGGCACGACCGGAGATTTCCGCAAAGCAAAATCCCGGCAGGGCATCGTTGCCCAAAACGCGAACGCCGGGTTATATCTTGTGGAGTCACGGGTCTTGCACCACTAGATGGAGGTAGGGACAGGGTCTTGGTGCGCGAACGGTCTACGGGTCTTCGCACCAGCGCAAGGGCCGCGCTGGTCGCGCTGGGGGCGGCGGCGGTCCTGAGTCTGGCTGCTGCGCCGGCGGCGTCCCAGCCAACCGTCACCGACGTTCGCCTGGGGGACCAGGGCGGCGCGACCCGTCTGGTCCTGGACCTGACCGAGGCAGTGGCATTCACGGTCTTTGCCCTCGACAACCCGTACCGCATCGTCATCGATCTGCCGGTGGTCTACTGGGGCCTGGCGGCGGGCGAGGGCGGCCGCGGCAGAGGGGTGGTGGCCCGCTATCGATTCGGCCGTTTCGATGATGATACGTCGCGGGTGGTGCTGGACCTGGAAGCGCCCGCGGTCGTGACGAACGCATTCCTGCTGCCGCCCGGCGCCGTCTCGCGCTATCGCCTGGTGCTGGACTTGCAGCCGGTCAACGCGGCCGGATTCGTCGCCGATGCGCCACCGCCGCAAGTCACCGCGCCATCCGTCGAAATCGCCGCCGTGCGGCCGCGGGGCAAGATCGTCGTGGCGCTGGACCCCGGTCACGGCGGCGTCGATCCCGGCGCCTTGGGCGTCACCGGCACCCGCGAAAAGGACATCACCCTGGCGATCAGCATGGAGTTGCGCGACGCGTTGGAGGCGACCGGCCGCTATGCGGTCGTGTTGACGCGGGAGCGGGACCGGTTTGTCGCGCTGCGCGAGCGGGTTGCGATTGCCCGTCGGGCCGGGGCCGAGCTGTTCCTGTCGTTGCACGCCGATTCGCTCGATTCGCCCAACGTGCGCGGGGCCAGTGTCTATACGCTTTCGGAAACGGCGTCCGACAAGGAGGCCGCCGACCTGGCGGCCAAGGAAAATCGCGCCGACGCGATCGGCGGACTGGATCTGCGCGGGCAGGACGACGACGTCGCGGCGATTCTGATCAGTCTGGCGCAACGGGAGACGATGAACCTGTCCGCGACGTTTGCGAATGTATTGATTCCCGAGTTCGCCGCCAACTGGCGGCTGTTGCGGAACACCCACCGGTTCGCCGGATTTGCCGTGCTGAAGGCGCCCGACGTGCCGTCGGTACTGGTGGAACTGGGGTACCTGTCGAATGCCCGCGATGAAAGTGCGCTGAACAGCCCGAGCGCGCGGCGGCCGATCATCGCGGCGGTGGTGCGGGCCGTGGACGAATATTTCGGGGCGCTGCCCGGTTGACCCATTCTCCCCCGGCGCGATTGCCGGAGCAAAACTTGCGGCGGGTCATACTTCGGACATATTGTTTCAAGAAACTCGGATTCCTTCGAATCCGGCGGCCCCCGGAGGGCCTGGTCGGCATGGTCCGGTTTTTCGGCACTGTCTTCGCGTTGCTGTTCATCGCTGTGCTCGCGACGGCGGGCGGCGCCGCATATGTGTTTTATGCGTTCGGCCGCGATCTGCCGCCCCACGACATGCTGGCGACCTATGAGCCGCCGACGATGACCCGGGTCCATGCCGGTGACGGGCGGCTGCTGACTGAGTTTGCCCGCGAGCCGCGGGTGTTCGTTCCCGTCACCGCCATTCCGCAGCGCGTCATCGACGCATTTGTCGCCGCCGAGGACGAGAATTTTTTTGTCCATCCCGGAATCGACCCGCTGGCGATTGTTCGCGCGGCCCTGACGAACCTGCAAAACGTGGGCGACGACCGCCGGCCGATCGGCGCGTCGACGATCACCCAGCAGGTCGCGCAGATCTTTCTGCTGGACAAGGAAGTGGCGCTGACGCGGAAAATCCGTGAGGCCATTCTGTCGTTGCGGATCGAACGGGCGCTCACGAAGAACCGTATTCTGGAGTTGTACCTGAACGAGATCTATCTGGGGTACGGGTCCTATGGCGTCGCGGCCGCAGCGCTGAACTATTTCGACAAGCCGCTGGATGCGCTGACGGTAGCCGAAGCGGCATACCTGGCGGCGTTGCCGAAGGCGCCGACCAACTATAATCCGATCCGCCGCCCCGAGGCGGCGCGGGCGCGGCGCGACTGGGTCATCGGCCGCATGCTGGCGGAGGGATACATCACGCCGTTCGAGGCGGAGGCGGCAGCGGCGACGCCGTTTCGTATCCAGCCGCGGACCGAGACCGAAGTGTTCGACGGCGCCTATTTCGCCGAGGAAGTTCGCCGGCAATTGATGGAAAGGTACGGCAGCGACCGGCTGTACGGCGGCGGCTTGTCGGTGCGGACGACACTGGACCCGCGTTTGCAGGAACTGGCGACGCGGGTGTTGCGCCAGGGACTGGAAGCGTACGACCGCCGCCACGGCTGGCGCGGACCGGTCACGCGGCTAGAAGGGGTCGGGTTGCGGTGGGCCGGGCGTCTTTCCGAGATTCCGCCGCCGCCGGACTTGGGCCCCGGCCGCTGGCTGGCGGCGGTGCTGGAGGTGACGCCCGAGGGCGCTGTCATCGGCTTTGCCGACGGCGGCCAGGGCACGATTCCGATGGCGGAACTGGAATGGGCGCGCCCGTGGCGCGAGGGCCAGCGCGTTGGCGCCGCGCCCGTTGCGGCGACCGACGTGTTGACCCCCGGGGACGTCGTCATTGCCGAGGTGCGCGACGAGGTCGGGATGTTTGGGCTCCACCAGATTTCCGACATCGAAGGCGCGCTGGTGGCGCTCGATCCCCACACCGGCCGGGTGCTGGCGATGGTCGGCGGGTACAGCTTCGAATCGAGCGAATTCAATCGCGCCATCCAGGCGATCCGGCAGCCGGGGTCGGCGTTCAAGCCGATCGTCTATGCCGCGGCGCTGGAGCACGGATTCACCCCGGCGACGCTAGTGCTGGATGCGCCATTCGTGGTCGACCAGGGTCCGGGTCTGCCGAAATGGAAGCCCGCGAACTATTCGCAGGAATTCTATGGTCCGAGCACGCTGCGGCTGGGAATCGAGAAGTCCCGCAATCTGATGACGGTGCGCATGGCGCAGCACATCGGCATAGATATCGTGGCCGAATATGCCGAGCGCATGAACGTGACCGACGAGATGCCGCGGGTGCTGTCGATGGCGCTCGGCGCAGGCGAAACGACGCTGATGCGGTTGACTGCCGCCTACGCGATGATCGTCAACGGCGGTCATGCGATCACACCGGCGTTGATCGATCGCGTGCAGGATCGCTATGGCAACACGGTTTTCCAACACGACACGCGGGTTTGTCCAAACTGCGCGCAAACCGCGTGGGCGAGTCAGGCGCCGCCGGTCGTGCCGGACAACCGGGCGCGGGTGCTGGCGGACTCGACGGCGTATCAGCTTGTTTCGATGATGGAAGGGGTCGTGCAGCGCGGTACCGGCCGCACGGTCGCCTCGGTCGGCAAGCCGCTGGCCGGGAAAACCGGAACGACGAATGATTCGATCGACGCCTGGTTCCTGGGTTTCTCACCGGACCTTGCGGTCGGCGTGTTTGTCGGCTTTGACGAGCCCGGAACCATGGGGCCGTATGAGCAAGGGGCCTCGGCGGCGGCGCCGGTGTTCCGTGATTTCATGGACGAGGCATTGCGCGGCAAGCCCGCCGTTCCATTCCGGATTCCGCCCAGTGTGCGCCTGGTGCGGATCAATGCCGAGACCGGTGAACTGGCGCGCCCCGGCGACGAGCAGGTGATTCTGGAGGCCTTCCGGCCGGGGACCGAGCCGGGGCTGGAAAACGCCCTGATCCTCGACGACGGATTCATCACCTTCACCGACGCGCGCCGCCGCGGACTTTACTAGCGCCGGCTGTTTACCGCCCCAAATACGGCTGATACACACAGATTCCGCGCCGGCGGGGCCGCTGTGGCATACTGCGCCGCCCGCCCGAGCAAACCGCGACGAGATGGCGATCTTTCAACGCACATCGGCCATCCGCCAACTGGCCGCCACCGAACAATACGACCTGCTGCGGTTCCTGGAACGGAATCTGCTGCCCGCGAATCTGGGCACGGCAGCGGTCGCCATTCTGTTGGCGGTGGCGTTCCACGGGTTTGTCCCGACCCCGGTCCTGGCCGGCTGGCTGACGGTCGTGCTGGGGCTGGTGGCGCTGCGTGTCGCGGTGCTGACCGGCTCGCGGCTGGTGGACGATGGCGGGCCGGCGGTGCGGCGGCGGACGCGAGTGCATATGGCGTTCGCAATCGCCGGCGGTGCTGCGTGGGGCGCGGCCAGCGTGTTGTTCTTTGTCGCCGGCCACTACGAATTGCAGATTTTCCTGTTGTTCGTGCTGGGCGGCATGGCGACCGCGGCGCTTACGGCCTACGCCGCCTGGCGGCCTGCGTACTTCGCGTTTCTCGCCCTCGACATGGTGCCGATCGCGGGGATGTTCCTGTGGCGTTCGGAATCGGAAACGTCGGCCATCGTCGCGGCGATGATCGCCATTTATGTCGGGACGCTGGTGACGATCGAGAACCGCTATTTCCCATCGCTGCGGGACGCCATCACCTCGCGCGGCCGCCTGAATGTGACGCAGCGGTTGGCGTCGATCGGCGGATTTGTGATCCGGCCGCAAGACGGATCGACCCAGTATTCGGACGAATGGTACCGCCTGTTCGGGTTTGATCCCGCCGCCGGGCCGCCGTCAATCGAAGCGCAACGCCGAAAGATCGATGCCGCCGATGTCGAGGCCTGGGAAACCGCGATGCGGCGACTGGGCGCGGGCAAGGAGGTCGATGTCGAGTTCCGCGTGCATCCGGCGCCGGGCGAGGAACGCTGGTTGCGGCTGATCGGTCGCTCGATCCACAGCGCCTCCGGGGCGACGACCTGGATCGAGGGGACGATGCAGGACCTGACCGACCGCACCAGGGCGGAGGCGCGGATTCGAAAACTGGGCGCGACGCTGGAGCAACGCGTACTGGACCGCACGCAGGAATTGGCGACCAGCGAGCGCCGGTTGGCCGAGGCGCAGCGCGTCGCGCATCTGGGCAGTTGGGAATGGGATCTGGAGAGCGGTGAAATGCGCTGGTCGGACGAGGCCATGCGCATATTCGGCCACGACCCCGGTTCGGTCGAGCCGAGCGCGGAGTTGTTCGTTCGGCAGGTCTTGGCGGAGGATCGCCCGCGCGTCGAGGAGGCGATCGCGGCGACGATCGCCGACCGGAAGGGTCGCGAACTGGAACATACCGTCGTGCGAAAGGACAATTCGAGCGTCATCGTCAGGACCGCATTGCAGGTGGAAACAGGCGACGACGATGTGGCGATCCGGCTGTTGGGCACCGTGCAGGACATCACGCAGTCAGAAGCCGACCGCAATGCGCTGCGCGACAGCGAAAGGCGGTACCGCTCGATCATCGAAAACATGACCGACGTGTATTACGAGGCGGACGCGGACGGGCGGATCGCGTTTGTGTCCCCGGCGGTGCGCGACCTGATGGGAGCCGATCCGGCGAAAGTCGTCGGCGTGAAGGTTGCGGACTGGTACGTGGACCCCCGCGAGCGCGAGCGATTGCTGGAGATGTTGGCGCAATCGGAAACGGTGCGCGATTTCGAGGCCGAATTGCGGCGCCCGGACGGCTCGACGGTGTGGGTGTCGACCAACGTCCGATTGTTGCGCGACAGCGATGGCGGCATGGCGGGGGTGTCGGGCACCGTCCGCAACATCACCGCCCGCAAGGCGGCGGAAGAGGAGTTGCGCCAGACCGAATCGAAACTGCGGCAGGCGCAAAAACTGGAGGCGATCGGCGAGTTGACCGGCGGCGTCGCCCACGATTTCAATAATCTGCTGGCGGTCATCCAGGGCAACGCCGAACTGCTGGATGTCGATTCCAGCAACGACTCCCATCCGGTCTGGTCGATCCTGCTGGCGACCCATCGCGGCGCCGAGCTGACCCACCGGCTGTTGGCCTATTCGCGGCAACAGGCATTGACTCCGAAGCCGGTGCGGCTGGCGGAGCTGATGAACGAGTTGTACGGGCTTATTTCAATGTCGCTTGGGGACGATATCCATATCGACATGGCGATCGACGACGATCTTTGGGTCGTTTCGGTGGACCCCGGGCAACTCGAGAACGCGATCCTGAATCTGGCGATCAACGCCCGCGATGCGATGCCGGACGGCGGTGTCCTTGCGTTTCGGGCCCAGAACCGGACCGTCGACGCCGAGGACGAAGACGAAGGCGAACACGGGGGGCCGGCGCCGGGACAGTACGTGCGCCTTGTGGTGCAGGATGGCGGCTGCGGCATGGCGCCCGAGGTGCTGCGAAAGGCGTTCGACCCGTTTTTCACGACCAAGGACATCGGCAAGGGCAGCGGCCTGGGGCTGTCGATGGTGTACGGGTTCGTCAACCAGTCGGGGGGCCACGTCAAGGTCGCCAGCGAGGAAGGGGTGGGCACGTCGGTAACGATGTTGCTGCCCCGCGACGAGCGGACGCCGGAAGCGGCCGAGGCGCCGGTGCGCTACGACATCGCCGCCGGCGCGGGCGAGCACGTGCTGCTGGTAGAGGACGACGGCGAAGTGCGGCAGCTGACGGCCCATATGTTGACCGGGTTGGGGTACCGGGTGGCGGAGGCGGTGGATGCCGAGTCGGCCCGGGAACAAATCGAGCGCCAACTGCCGGACCTGATCCTGGCCGATGTCGGGTTGGGCGGCGAGATCAACGGTCCTGCCCTGGTGGCCGAGATCGACGCCCGCTATCCGGAGGTCCGGGTGTTGTTCGTGACCGCGTATTCCGATGCGGCGGCGCGGGCCGCCGGGGTCGACACCGAACGCTTTGCCATCCTGTTCAAGCCGTTCCGGATGGAGGGGCTGGCGCGGGCCGTGCGCGACGCATTGGAGAACCGCGGACCGGCGCCGGACGCGTCAGACCGGGCTTGACGCGGCGGCGGCGCTGCTGGCATTGAGTCGCGGTGCGCGCCGAAGCCCACCAAATCGTCAAGGATATCGAGGAGTCGATTGAACTCCTGAGGAGGCATCTTTGACGTCGATGCGTCCCGCAACCGCCTGACGGAACTCAACGCCGCCGCCGAAGCCCCCGACCTGTGGTCGGACTCCGAACGCGCCCAGGCGGTGATGCGCGAACGAACCCATCTCGAAAACGCGCTGGCCGAGTATCAGGAACTGCGGCAGCAGCTTGAGGATGCGGTGACGCTGGCGGAGCTGGCCGAGGAGGAAGGCGACGACGCGGCATTGGCCGACGCCGACGCGGAACTCGCCAAGCTGCGCGAAGTCGCCGCACGCCGTCGTCTGGAGAGCCTGTTGTCCGGCGAGGCGGATGCGAACGACGCCTGGCTGGAGGTGCATGCCGGCGCCGGCGGCACCGAATCCCAGGATTGGGCCGAGATGCTGGCGCGCATGTATGCGCGCTGGGCCGAACGCACCGGCTACGACACCGCCTGGGAACAGGAAACGCCTGGCGAAGAGGCCGGGATCAAATCAACGACGATGCGAATCAGCGGCCGCAACGCCTATGGCTGGCTGAAGACCGAAAGCGGCGTGCATCGGCTGGTGCGAATTTCGCCGTTCGATTCGTCGGCGCGGCGGCACACGAGCTTCGCCAGCGTCTGGGTGTATCCGGTCATCGACGAGGACATCGACATCGATATCGAGGAAAAGGACCTGCGGATCGATACCTATCGCGCCTCGGGCGCCGGCGGTCAGCACGTCAACCGCACCGACAGCGCTGTGCGGATCACCCATTTGCCGACAGAGATCGTCGTCCAATGCCAGTCCGACCGCTCACAACACAAGAACCGCGCCGCGGCGATGGCGATGCTGCGGGCGCGCCTCTATCAGCGCGAACTGGAACGCCGCGACGCGGAACGCCAGGCCGCTCATGAGGCCAAGACCGATATCGGCTGGGGGCACCAGATCCGCAGCTATGTGCTGCACCCGTACCAGATGGTGAAGGACACCCGCACCGGGGTCGAGACCGGCAATACCGCCGCCGTGCTGGACGGCGAACTGGACCCGTTCATGCGTGCGGCGCTGGCCGCGCGCATTGAGACGGCATAACGTCTTCAGTTGCCTGGATCCTTTGGATCCATCAACCGACGAGCTCGTGCCACCAAGCGCTGGATTGGTACCACCAGGGCCGCGCCTACTGCCGGGCGCCGCGGACGTTGAACGAAATGATCGTGCGGGCCTTGTCGGACTGGTTCGGCTCGACCTCGTGCAGCACGATGGCGGGAAACATCAGCAAGGTCCCTTCGCTGACCGCCTCCGGCCGGTATTCGATCAGGCCGCCGGCGTAGAAACCCATGAACGGCGAGATGAACCGCGTCGGCCGGTGCTCGACGGCGTCGAATTCGACGAACAGTACCGCCGAGAACCCGAGCGAGCCGTGATTGTGGGCGCCGTGGTAGTTGGACCGCAGCGAGCGTTCGAACCACATCGCCGACAGATCGACCTCGGCCGGATAGTCCTGCTGGAACTCGTCGAGACAATCGGAAATCGCCGCGACGACGACATCCTTGTAGGCCGGCAGCGCCGTGCCTTCGTTGTTCAGGAAAAAGTCGGTGAACGTGTCGCCGGCCGGGGAGCGATGCTTGTCGGTGATCTCCGGCAACGCGGCAAGAATCCGCGCCTTTTTCGACGGCCAGCCCGGGACCGCGAACCGGTAGAGGGGAATCGAGAACATCGACTGCATGGCCGCATCACCATACGGCGCACCGCCGCGCCGTTCCTGGCCGGGTTCAGCCGGCGGCCTGGGCCGGCGCGGCCGCCGCGAGCTTTGGGCCTTCGGCCGCCCCGGGCTTGCGGGACTTGGCTTCCTCGAGGCGGCGCAACTGGCCTTCGATATGGGCGCCGGCCTCGATCGCCAGTACCTCGTGGACGATGTCGCCGATGACCTTTGCGGTTTTCGCCAGCTTGACCGAACGCGCGGTGACCTTGCCGTTGATCTGGCCGTGGACGACCACTTCCTCGGCCACCAGTTCGCCGGAAATCCGGGCGTGGCTGCCGATCGTCAACGTCTGGGCGGCGACATCGCCTTCGATCGTGCCGTCGACCTGAATCTCGCCTTCGGTCTTCAGATTACCGACGATATGCAGATTCGTGCTGATGATGGACGGCGCTGCGCGGGCACCGCTCGGGGACGTCCCAGGGCGTGCCATATCCTGCCCCTTATTCTCCGTTGACTTTGAAAACATACTGACCTGCCTTCAGGAAGTTGGCGGGATCGACCGGTTCTCCGTTGAACAATACTTCGAAGTGGACATGGGAGCCAGTTGCCCGGCCGCTGCGGCCCATCGTTCCGATCTTGTCGCGAAACTCGATCCATTGCCCCTTTTCGACGGCGATCTTGTTCATATGGCCATAGCGGGTAACGATGCCGCGGCCATGGTCGATTTCGATCATGCGGCCGTAGGCGCCCCAATAACCGGCGCGGGTCACGATTCCCGGCGCCGGCGCGCGCAGGTCGGAATCGAACGGGCCGGCCATGTCGAGGCCGTAGTGCATCCCCAGGCGGCGGGTGAACGGGTCGCGGCGCTCTCCGAACGTGCTGGAGATGTAATAGTTGTCGGCAGGGGCGACCAGCGGCAGGATCGCCAACAGGCTTTCGAGCGATTGCCAACGATCCAGCTCCGCCTCGACGGCGCTGACGGCGTCGAGGAATATCGCCTGATCGTTATCGAGGATGCCGCCGCCGACGTGCATGACCGGGCCGCCCTGCCCAGGCGGTCCGCCGGGAAGATCGCCGGCGAGCAGGGCTTCAACCGGCAGTCCGGTCATTTCCACGACTTCGGCCACCGCAGTCGCGCTTGCGGTCGCGCTCTCCTGCAGACGCAGGATCATGTCGCCCTGGGAATCCTTCAGATCGGCGAGACGGTATTCCAGTTCGTCAACAAGACTGGCGAGGAAGTCCCGGGAACGCAGGGCTTCTTCCCGCTCGAGTTGGAGCGCGGCCGCCATCTGGCCGGTCGCCGCGACGTCTTCGGCCAGCGCGTTGTTGCGCCGCGCCGCGGTTTCGAGGCGGTCGGTGAGGGCGGCGATCTGTTCGTCGAGTTGCGTGCTGCGCACCACGGCCTCGTCGCGCTCGCTGGTGACGACCGCCAGCTGGTCCCAGGTGTCGCCGAGTTCCCCGGTGAGGCGTCGCTCGATCCCGCCCGCCTCGCGCATGGTGTCGGTGAGTTCGGCGACCTGTCGGGTCAGATTGCGCTGCGTTTCGATAGCCTGGTCACGCTGGGCGACGAGCCCGAAGATTTCGTGCTCGGCGTCGGCCAGCGACTGCGCCAGCGTGCGGTTGGTGGCGCCGGCGTTGATCAGGTCGGCGCCAAGCTGCTCGACGCGATTGCGCAGGTCGTTGTTTTCGAGCCGGGCCTCGTCGCGCTCGCCGACCGTCGCGTCGAGTACGCCGCGAACCTGCTCCAGTTGCGATTCGATGCGGGAGCGATGGGCGAGAAGCTCGACCAGTTGCGCGTGCTGGGTTTCGAGTTCGCCGGTGATGGCGCGAAAGCGGTCTTCGGCCTGCTGCGCACGCCGCTCGAGCAGATTGTAGGCCCTCGTGACCTGGGCGATGCGATTGTCTTTCGCGTCGATGATCTGGTCGCGGAGAACTACCTGGACGGTGCTGAAGGTCATCCAGGCGAACAGAACGACAAGGCCGGCGGTGGCGCCGATCTGGGCCTTGCGGCCCACGTTGAGGACGCGAACGACCCCTTGGCTGCGATACAGGAATTGCCGCTCCGGCGTCATCCGGACGATCCAGTCCCATATCCGGCGCCAGACGCGAAGCCGCTGCCCAGTCATGCGCTCAGTCATTCCCCAGGTGTCGTCGCCCGGTGTCGTTGCCCAGTGTCGTTGCCCGGTGTCGTGCCCCCGGTGTCGTGCCCCCGGTGTCGTGCCCCCGGTGTCGTGCCCCCGGTTCCGCCCGGCGCGGCTCGCCGGAGGTGCGTGCAAGGCGAAGACCTCCGCGTCAGGCGCCCGCTCCGGTTCCCTTCCCTTGAGTAGCCTCTCGCCGGGTTCTTGGCAACCGCCGACGACGGGCCGGTCAGGCGAGAGTTTTCACCGCCTCCAGAACCTCGGCGGCGTGTCCATCGACGCTGACCTTGTGCCAGATGCGGGCGATCGTTCCATCCTTGTCGATCAGAAAGGTCGAGCGCTGGATTCCCATCGACTTTCGCCCGTAGTTGTTCTTCTCGACCCAGACGCCATAGGCCTCGCAGACCTTGCCGTCGTCGTCGGCGGCGAGGATGTGCTCAAGCATGTATTTGTCGCGGAACTTCGCGTGGGACGCGCAGGAATCCTTGGAAACCCCGATCACCACGACCCCGGCGGCGTCGAAATCGTCGAGGGCGGCGGTAAAGGCGATTGCTTCCTTTGTGCATCCGGGGGTGTCGTCACGGGGGTAGAAATACAGCACGAACGGTCGACCCTTGAGCCTGGCAAGGCTGACGGCGCCACCGCCGTTGTCTGTCGGCATCGAAAACGCCGGGGCGGGTCGGCCCTCTTCGATCTTGTTTACCATGAACAAGTTTCTCCTTGAATATCAGTTGGTTTCCGGCGGTTCCTCGTCCTTGTTCATAAAAGGGAGATTCGCCGCCGGACGTTCGATGCGGTCCTGGAACAGGACGTAGGTCGATGCCTGGAGCGCGGCAACCTCATCGCGCAACCCGTCGAACGACGACGCGCCGACGGCGCGCGCAAGGGCCGCTTTCAGGGAGTCGGTCGCGGCGGTTTCATCAAAGTCGTCGGAATAACACTCGCGCAGGAACGCCTGGATGCCGAGCGCCAGCCGCACTGCGTCGCGCAGCCGGTCGGCGAGTGCGGGATCGAGGATTCCCGCCCGTTCGAGCCGGGTGAAGGCCTCGGCGGTGTCGCCGGTGAGCAGGTCCGGGTGATCGGCCGCGTGGCAAAGGATCAGGTATTGGGCGAGGAACTCGAGGTCCAGCAGGCCGCCGCGGACGTATTTGACCAGCCACGGATTGGCGCTGCTTTTTTCACGCTCGATGCGCGCCCGCATCTCGGCGACGTCGCGAAGAAGCGCCTCGGGGTCGCGGCGGGCGGTGAGAATTGCGCGCAATTCGTCCTCGACCCGCTGCCGGAAGGCGTCCCCGGCGACGACGACCCGCGCCCGCGTCAGCGCCATTCGCTCCCAGGTCCAGGCCTTGTCGCGGTGGTATTGCTGGAACGCCGGCAACGAAGTGGCGATCGGTCCCGAGGCCCCGGACGGACGCAGCCGCATATCCACCTCGAACAGCGCTCCTTCGGCGGTGGGGGCGCTGAGGGCGGCGAGAAATCGCTGGCCCAGGCGGGCGAAATAGGTCGCCGCCGGCAGCGGCCGCGCGCCGTCCGACACCGCGTCGGCGGGCGCGTCATACAGAAAGACCAGGTCGAGGTCGGAGCCGGAGGTCAGCGCCCGCGCCCCGAGCTTGCCGAGCGCAACAATGGCGAATTCGGCCCCGGCGATGCGGCCCGACGTGGCGGCGAATTCCGTCTCGACGTTCGGCAGCAGCGCGGCCATCAACACCTCGGCCAGGTCCGACAGCATGATGCCCGACTCGCGCGCCGCGATCCGGCCGCGCATGACCTGGACGCCGACCTGGAAGCGCCGGTCCCGCGCCCACGCGCGGCTGAGGTCCAGCACGTCCTGGAAATCGCCGGCGCGCGCCAGCGTATCGGCGAGATCGGCGGCCAGCGCGTTGCGGTCGGGCAGCCCGCGATGGAAGTCCGGCGACAGCACCGCGTCGAGCAGGGTCGGCGTCTGGGCGAGGTGCCCGGCGAGCTTGGGCGCGCTGCCCAGAATCTCCGCGACGAGATCGAGCAGTTCCGGGTGGGCGAGGAACATCGAGAACAGTTGCACCCCGGCCGGCAGGCGCGACAGGAACTCGTCGAAGCGGACGAAGGCGGCGTCCGGGTTTGGCGTGCGCCCGAACGCTTCCAGAATCGCCGGCACCAGTTCGGTCAGCAGCGCCCGCGCCCGGGACGAACGCGTCGCGCGATAACGGCCATGGTGCCAGGCGCGAACCATCGCCGCGGCCCGCTCCGGTTCGTTGAATCCGAGCCGACGCAGGGTAGCGAGGGTGTCGGGGTCGTCCTCGCCGCCGGTGAATACCAGGTTGCCGGCGCTGGACAGCGGCGCCGCATGCGCGAACAGTTGCGCCGATATGCGCGACACCGTCGCCAGATGCCCGCGCACCGCCGCCGCGAACGCTTCTGCGCCGTCGAACCCGGCGAACACGGCAATGCGATCAAGCGCCGGTCCGTCGGCGGGAATCGTGTGGGTCTGTTCGTCGGCGACCATTTGCAGGCGGTGTTCGAGAGTCCGGAGGAAATGATAGGCGTCGATCAGCGCCGTCGCGTCGTCGCCGGCGACGCGGCCGCTGGCGGCCAGGGCGCGCAATGCCCCGCAGGTATCGGCGACCCGCAACGACGGGTCGCGGCCGCCGGCGATCAACTGTTGGGTCTGGGCAAAGAACTCGATCTCGCGAATGCCGCCGGCGCCGAGCTTGATGTTGTGCCCGGCGACCTGGATTGTGCCGTGGCCCTTGTGGGCGTGAATCTGCCGCTTGATCGAATGAATGTCGTCGATCGCGGCGAAGTCGAGGTGCTTGCGCCATAGAAACGGCGTCAGCGAATCAAGAAACGACTGTCCGGCGGCGAGGTCGCCGGCCACCGGCCGCGCCTTGATCATCGCCGCGCGTTCCCAGTTCTGGCCGACGCTTTCGTAATACGTCTCGGCCGCCTCGGTGGAAATGGCGAGCGGCGTCGCGCCGGAATCCGGCCGCAGACGAAGATCGGTGCGGAACACGAACCCGTCGCCGGTGCGTTCCTGGAGGATTCGGACGACCTCGCGGGTGGCGCGCACGAAGGTGGCGGACGGATCCTCGATGCCCGCGGCGGCGGCGCGTGCACGATCGAACAGAACGATCAGGTCGATGTCACTGGAATAATTGAGTTCGCGCGACCCGAGCTTGCCCATCGCCAGCACCACATAGCCGCTGGCGGCGGCGGGGTCGTCGATGTCCGGCGCCGCCGTGGCCGCGAGCTGGTGGCGCACTGTCGCCGAGACCGCCGCGTCGGCGAAATCGCTGAGGGCGCCGGTGACGGCCGCGAGCGGCCAAAGTCCGGTGACATCGCCGATGGCGGCGACGACAGCAGCGCGGCCGCGGGCATCCCGAAGTGTCTTCATCAGCGCGGGGGTGGCCGGGAGGCCGCGCCACGCGCCCTCGACAGCCGCAAGAATATCGGCGAATGTGCTTTCCAGTCCATTGTCCGCCGCGAGAAACAGAATCTCCGGGTCCCGCAGCATCGCTTGGGCCAGGAACGGGCTGTTGCCGGCGAGCGACCGCACCAACCCGAGCGCGTCCGGCTCCGCGATGAACGTATCCAGGAACGAATCCAGCGATCCCCCGACCTTGCGGCCCGCGGCGAGCAGGTCGGCAACGACCGCGTCGGCGCGCGCCGCGTCGAACGGTCGGGGCAGCGTCGAGACGGGGCTGAGAAGCGGAAACCGGGACATGCCGCGGGGACTGGGCGCTGACCGACGGGCGTCAGCCCGGAACCGCCGCACACTGCGCGAAGGGATGGCGGCGGTCAAGGCGATGCCCCGCATCGGGACTGCGAGGCGATGAGGCGCGGTTGGGGCGTCGCCGTTCGCGTGCTGGCCGGAATGCTGGCCGGGGCCGCTGTCGTGCTGGCGGCGGCGGCGTGGGTCGTCGCCGCCGGCCCGATATCGATCGGGTTTCTGACGCCGCTGTTCGAGGACGCGCTGGTGTTCGAGGACGCCGGCGTTCATGTCGAATTGGGCGATACTGTGTTGGCGTGGGGCGGCTGGCGCCGCAACCTGGACCTGAACGCCGTCGACGTGCGCATCGTCGACGCCGACGGCGGCGTCATCGCGGCGGCGCCGCGCCTGTCGGTGTCGCTGTCGGCGGCGGCGGCATTGCGCGGCAGGCTGGCGCCGCTGCATATCGAAATCTTCGAAGCGGAATTGCAGTTCGAGCGCACGGCCACCGGCAGGTTCCGGCTTGGCGGTCTGGAAGGCAGCGAGGAGCAGGCCGGACCGTTGGTGCAGGCGCTGTTGGCTGCATTGGGCAGCCCGCGGGACCCGGACACGATCGTCGGCTATCTGGAGTCGGTGCAGATCACCAACGCCGTGCTGTGGCTCCGCGACCTCGGCAGCGGGGAGACCTGGCATGCGCCGCAGGCCGATGCGACGCTGGAGCGGCGCGGCGCGGGGTTCGCCGGCGACCTGGACGTGCAACTGGACCTGGACGGGTTGCCGTTGCGGCTGGCAGCTGCGGCCGAGTATTCCGGCGTGACCGGCGGTTTGACGCTGGCGACCGCGTTTTCCGGCGTCAATCCGTCGCGCTTTGCCGGCGCCAGTCCGGCGCTGGCGCGGCTGGGCGCGGTGCGGGCGCCGGTGTCGGGAACCGTCACGGCCGTGTTCGAGGCAGACGGAGCGATCGCCCGCATCGACTTTGACGTCAACGCCGGCGCGGGGACGCTGGATATTCCGGAAGTGTGGCGCCGGCCGCAGCCGTTCGACCAAATCGCCGCGCGCGGCAGCGTGACCGACGGGTTGACGCTGCTGCGGTTCGACGAAGCCTTTGCCGCGCTGGGCGAAACCAGCGGACAGGCCGAAGGGTTTGTGACGTTCGAGCCCGAGGGGATCGGGCTTTCGATCGACGCGAGCTGGTCCGACGTTCACGTCGCCGACTTTGCCGACAGCTGGCCGTGGCGGATGGCGCAACGGACGCGGGGATGGTTGGTCCCCCGGGCGGAGGGCGGCATCGTCCGCGACGGCGCGGTGACGATGCGGGTGGATCCGGGCCGGTTCCGGAACTTGCCGTTGCGGGCCGGCGAAATCGACATGACGTTTTCGTTCGAAGACGGCGAAATGTGGCTGCTGCCCGGACAGCCGCGGGTGACCGGCGCCCGCGGTAGCGGCCGCCACTCCGGCGATCGCTTCGAGATGACGATCGAAGCGGGCCGACTGGGAGCGCTGGAGATCAGCGAGGGCACCGTCCACATCGATGGCATGGATACGTGGACGCGGTCAGCGGTCATCGAAGGCGTGGCTACCGGGACCGCCGCGGAGTTCGCGCGCCAGTTTGCGCTGCCGCCGCTGAATCTGGACTGGCTTCCCGCCGGCATCGGCGGCAACGTCGCCGCCCGCGCGCAGTTCGCGTTCCCGGTGAAGCCGGGAATCGCACCGGCGGAGGTCAAGTTCGCGGCCGCGGCGAACATTCGCGGGTTGTCGCTGGCGGAGATCGCCGGGCAGCGGCAACTGACCGACGGAACATTCGTTGTCCGCGCGGACTCGGGCGGAGTCGATGCGCAAGGTACGGCGGTCGTCGATCGCCTGCCGGTGACGATCGATATCCGCCACGACCTGTTGGGCGGCGAGGCGCCGACCCGGGTGCAGGTCTCCGGCGTTCTGGACGACGCGAGGCGGGAGGCGCTGGGCCTGGGCACCGACCGGCTGGTCGTCGGGCCGATGCCGTTCGCTGCGGTGGCCACGGGCGACCTCTGGAACATCGCCGAGGTCGTCGTCGATCTGGACCTGGATGCGGTGGCGTTGAGTCCGCCGATCCACGCCTGGGACAAGGCGGCGGGATCGCCGGGCGCCGCGCGGGTGCGGGTGGTGGCGCGCGACGACGGCATTCTGGAAGTGCCGGACTTCTCGATCGCCACGCAGGCGCTTGTCGCCGGCGGCCAGCTCGCGGTGGACCCGGCCGCGGGACGCGCAATCGGCGCCGGCACTGTGAACGGCATCGCGTTCGATCTGGATTGGCAACGCCTGCGCGGCGACGGCGAAGCCGGCAGTCGGCTGGTGTTGAACGGGTCGTTGGACGCTGACGCCCGGGCCGCGATCGGCTATCCGACCGGCGACTGGCTGACCGGGCCGGTACGCCTGACCGCGGAACTGCTGGCCGACGGCCTGCGCACCGAGACCGCAGAAGTGACAGTGGATTTCGCGCCGGCGGCGGTGCGATTGCCGCTGTGGGAAAAGGGCGCGGGCATGGACGGCGTCGCGAAGCTGTCGCTCGCCCCCGGCCCCAGCGGGCGCTATGAGTTTCGCTCGTTCGCGGTGTCGTCCGGCGGACTGGTGGCCTCGGGCACGATCGGCAACGACGCCGACGGCAATCCCACGCAGCTGGAACTCGCCCGGCTGGTGTTCGGAGAGACGCGGCTTAAGGGCACCATTGCGTGGGATTCGGCCGGGGCGTTCCGCGTCGGCGTCGGCGGCGAACGTCTGGACCTCCGGCCGTTGCTGGACGAAATGACGGCGGCGGCGAACCAGGGAACGCTGCCGCCGTTGGCGTTGGCCGCCGAATTCGATGAAGTGATCCTGTCGGATACGCGCGTGCTGTCGGCGGTGCGGGTGCAGGGCGAACAGCGCGGCGGCAACTGGTCGTGGCTGGACGCCGCGGCGGCGCTGCCGAGCGGCGCGCCGCTGACCGCCAGCGTGACCGGTGGCCCGGAATCGTACTCTGTGGTTGCGGCCACCACCGACGCCGGGGAGCTGTTCCGCGAGTTCGGCATCTTCCAGGGCGCCGAGGGCGGCAACCTGGATCTGCGCGGCACCTATGCCGGGCCGCCGGGGCAGAAAGTGTTCGACGGCAGCGTGCTGGTTGACGCGTTTCGCGTCGCCAACGCGCCGGCGCTGGCGCAGATTCTGTCGCTGGCGTCGCTGACCGGATTGAACGACGTGATGCAGGGGCAGGGCATCAATTTTGTCGGCTTCGAGGCGCCGTTCAAATACCGCAACGGCGATGTGGCGGTCGGCCGCGCGCGGGCGTTCGGGCCGGCGCTGGGCATCACCGTCGAGGGGCAGTTCAACGGCCGCACCGGGGTCGTCAACCTGGCCGGGACCGTGGTGCCGGCATACACGATCAACCGGGTGCTGGGGGCGATCCCGCTGCTTGGGGAACTGCTGGTGGGTGAGGGTGTGTTCGCGATCGCCTATCGCGTCACCGGCGATCGGAAAATGCCGACGATCACGGTGAACCCGCTGTCGGCGCTGACGCCCGGATTCCTGCGTGGTCTGATCTTCGGATTCCAGCCGGACGCCGACGGTGCCGCGGCGCCGGAGCCGCCGGTGCCGGAGCCGCCGCCGGGCGGCTAGGCCGAGACGGCGCCGACCGAGTGGCGCTTCTTGCCGACGGACAGCTTCAGTTCGCCGCCGGGCGCGTCGGCGGCGGTGATCGCCGTTGTTTCCTCCGCCACGACGGCATCGTTGATGCGGACTCCGCCGCCGCGAATGAGCTTGCGCGCTTCGCCCTTTGACGCGACGAGGCCGGATGCAAACACAACCTCGAAGGCCGGAATGCCAGCGGCGAGGTCGGCGGCGGCCAGCGTGAAGCGGGGCAGACCCACTGCTACCGCGCCGTCCTCGAACGCGCCCCGCGCCGTCTCCGCCGCCGCCGCCGCCGCGCCGGCGCCGTGACAGAGGGTGGTCGCCTCGGTGGCGAGCCGCGCCTTGGCGTCGTTGATTTCCTCGCCGCCCAGGGATTCGAGGCCGGCGATTTCGTCGAGTGGCACGTCGGTGAACAGGCGCAGGAAGCGCCCGACATCGGCGTCGTGGGTGTTGCGCCAGAATTGCCAGTAGTCCCACGGGGTGAGGGCATCGGCGTTGAGCCAGACAGCCCCGCGGGCGGTCTTGCCCATCTTGGCGCCGCCGGCGGTCGTGATCAGCGGCGAGGTCAGTCCGAACAATTCCCGCTGGTCGACGCGGCGGCCGAGTTCGACGCCGCTGACGATGTTGCCCCATTGGTCGGAGCCGCCGAGTTGCAGCACGCAGTCGTGGCGGCGGGCAAGTTCGACGAAATCGTAGGCTTGCAGGACCAGGTAGTTGAATTCGAGGAACGAAAGCGGCTGATCGCGGTCGAGACGCAACTTGACGCTTTCAAAGCCAAGCATGCGGTTGACCGAGAAGTGGGCGCCGAAATCGCGCAGGAACGGAATGTATTTTAGCTCGTCGAGCCAGTCGGCATTGTCGACGAGCAGTGCGTCGGAGGGGCCGTCGCCGAACGACAGGAACTGCGCGAACACCCGCTGGATGCCCGCCTTGTTGGCGGCGATCGCGGCATCGTCGAGCAGCCGTCGCGATTCGTCGCGGCCTGAAGGGTCGCCGACCCGGGTGGTGCCGCCGCCGAGCAAGACGATCGGCCGGTGGCCGCACTGCTGCATGCGGCGCAGCATCATGATCTGCACCAGGCTGCCGACGTGCAGGCTGGGGGCCGTGCAGTCGAAGCCGATGTAGCCCACGAGCGGTCCCGCCGCCGCCCGTTCGTCGAGGCCGGCGCGGTCGGTGACCTGGTAGACGTAGGCGCGGTCCTCGAGGACGCGCAGCAGGTCGGAACGGGCCGCCGTCATGTTGCTGCGTTCCTTTGTGGAAACCTTGGCCGTTGGTCCGACCTGCCGCTAGGCGGCCGGGGCCATCGACGTTTCGATGTAGGTTTCGACCGCGTCGGTCAGCTCGTCCAGCTTGCCTTCGAAGAAGTGGTCGGCGCCGGCGATGGTCTGGTAGCGGATGCCCGTGCCGCGCTGGCCGATCAGCTTGTCGGCCAGCTTCGAGACTTCCGGCTCCAGCACCACTTCGTCCTCGGTGCCCTGCAACAGAAGTCCCGACGACGGGCACGGGGCGAGGAAGCTGAAATCGTAGATGTTGGCCGGCGGCGCGACCGAAATGAACGAATCGATTTCGGGCCGCCGCATAAGCAACTGCATCGAAATCCACGCGCCGAACGAATAGCCGGTGACCCAGCAATGGGAGGCGCTGGCGTGCATCGATTGCAGCCAGTCGAGGGCCGCAGCGGCGTCGGCCAACTCGCCGGCGCCGTTGTTGAACGTCCCCTGGCTGCGCCCGACACCGCGGAAGTTGAACCGCAACACCGAAAAGCCGGAGCGCACAAAGGCATGAAACAGGTTATGCACGACCTTGTGATTCATCGTGCCCCCGAACATCGGGTGGGGATGCATGACCAATGCGATCGGCGCTTTCGACGACGCGGCGCGGTGATAGCGGGCCTCGATTCGGCCCTCGGGTCCGTTGATTACCAGTTCCGGCATGGCACTCCCGCGCACGTCACCCACCGCGCGGGGCGCGGGCAGGGCAAACTTCATTTCCACTATATTTGGTCTGGTATACCGCGATCGACCCAAGCCAGCAAAGCCGACAAACTTGACTATTCTTGTCGGACACCTAAGATAATGCCTGAGACACAAGCCCGAGACCGGGCGCACACTATCCGTGCGCGCCATAGGGTCTTATATTATACCGGGGCTGGATTGGCGCAAGGGGCCAGAGCCAGGATGGCATTCGACACGATTCGCAGGGATATCCGGGCAATCCGGGAACGCGATCCGGCCGTCCGCGGCGTGGCGGAAATCTGGCTGGCGTATCCGGGATTCCACGCGGTGCTGCTGCACCGGGTCGCCCACCGGCTTTGGAAGCGGAATTGGCGGCTTTCGGCGCGGGTGCTGTCGCATTTCGCCCGGTTTTTGACCGGGGTCGAGATTCATCCGGCGGCAAAGATCGGCTGCGGGTTCTTTATCGACCACGGCACCGGCGTCGTCATCGGCGAAACCTCGCGCATCGGCGACAACGTGACGCTGTATCACGGCGTGACCCTGGGCGGCATCGCGCCGGCCATCGACACGGCGAATCAGGTCGATCTGAAACGCCATCCGACTCTGGAGGACGGCGTCATTGTCGGTTCCGGGGCGCAGGTGCTGGGGCCGATTACATTGGGGCGGAATTCGCGGGTTGGGGCCAACTCGGTCGTGCTGCGGGACGTTCCGGCCGGGGCGACGGTGGTCGGCAATCCGGCCCGGGTCGCCCGCGCCCGCAAGGGCATGGACGCGAAATTCGAGGCCTATGGCACCTCCGCCGCCGAATTGAGCGATCCAGTCGCGCGGGTGATCGACGGACTGATGGAACAAGTAGCCGGGTTGCAGGCGCGCATTGCCGACCTTGAGGGACGGCGCGAGCAGAGCGATGACCGGCTGACGCCGCCGTGGCGCGACGACGCCGACGCCGACCCGGCGCCGCGGCCGCCGGTGGCCAAAGACCAGTTGTAACGGGAGGCGCAGGGCGCAGATGAAACTCAGTTCAAAGGGCCGTTACGCGGTGATGGCGATGGCGGACCTTGCGCTGCACAGCTCCGCCAAGCCGGTGTCGCTGTCGGAAATCGCCGACCGCCAGGAGATTTCGCTGTCGTATCTGGAGCAATTGTTCGGGCGTTTGCGCCGCAATTCGCTGGTGCGAAGCGTGCGCGGCCCCGGCGGCGGATACCTGTTGGCTCGCGAGGCGAAGGCGATGCGTGTCTCGGATATCGTCATCGCCGTCGACGAACCGTTGGCGGCGACGCGCTGCAAGCCCGGCTCGGCGACCGGCTGCCACAGCGATCACAGCCGCTGTATCACCCATGACCTGTGGGAGGAATTGGGCAACCAGATTCACTTGTATCTTAGTTCGGTGACCTTGGCCGATATCGTCAACCGTCGCGTGCTGGGGACCAGTTCGGTCGCCCCGGGCCGCGCGGTGCCGACGCTGGAATTGCCGCGCGCGGGCGCCGCGGAGTAGGCCATGACCGCCGCCGCCGCATATCTGGATTACAACGCCACGACGCCAGTGAAGCGGGACGTGGCCGATGTCGTCGCCGAAGTGCTGGCGACAGGCGGCAACCCTTCGTCGGTGCATCGCTTCGGGCGGTTGGCGCGGGCGGCGCTTGACCTGGCGCGGGATGAAGTCGCGGCGCTGGCCGGGGTGGACCCGGATGCAGTTGTGTTCACCAGCGGCGGCACCGAGGCCAACGCGCTGGCGGTGGCGTCATTCGCGGCGCGCGGTGTCGCGCGGCTGTTGATCGCCGGTGTCGAACACGACTCGGTGCTGGCCGCCGCCGCCCATGCCGGGCCAGAGGTCAAAACGCTGCCGGTGCTGCCTTCGGGCATCGTCGATCTGGCGGCGCTGGACGCATTGCTGGCCGATGTACGGGCGAGCGGCGGCCGCGCCGGGGTCGCCGTGCAACTGGCGAATAACGAGACCGGCGTGATTCAGCCGGTGGCCGAAATCGCCGCCCGTGTCCATGCGGCAGGCGGGCTGTTGCACTGCGACGCGGTCCAGGGGCCGGGCCGAATCGCCGTCAACATTCCGGCGCTGGGCGCCGACACCGCCGCGCTGTCGGCTCACAAGTTCGGCGGCCCCCAGGGCGTGGGCGCGCTGGTGGCGCCGGAGTTCCGGGTCGTATCGCCGGTGCAGACCGGCGGCGGCCAGGAACGGGGCCTGCGGGCCGGAACCGAAAACGTCGCCGGCATCGCCGGGTTCGGCCGCGCCGCCGTGCTGGCCGCCGACGACCTGGCCGAGGCCGGGCGCCTGGCGGCGATGCGCGACGGCCTGGAACGGCGGTTGCAGACAAGCTTCCCCGGCGCTCGCGTTTACGGGGCTGAGGCCGACCGGTTGCCGAATACGTCGTGCATCGCGATGGCGGGCATGCGCGCCGAGACTCAGGTCATCGCGCTCGACCTGGCCGGGGTCGCGGTCAGCGCCGGCGCCGCCTGTTCTTCGGGCAAGGTGCGCGCAAGCCACGTGCTGCGCGCGATGGGCGCGGACGAAGACGAGGCCGGATCGGCCATTCGCGTCAGCCTAGGCTGGGCATCGAGCCAGCATGACGTCGACCGTTTTGCGGCAGCCTGGTCCGAATTGGCCGCACGCCGCGCGCACGGCCAGGCGTCAATTGCACGGGAAGGAATGTGATGTCCGCGGAAGCGAAGAAGAACATCCGCCTGCCGATCTATATGGACTATCAGGCGACGACGCCGACCGACGAGCGGGTGGTGCAGGCGATGCTGCCGTATTTCACCGAGGTGTTCGGCAATCCGCATTCGCGCAGCCATTCATTCGGATGGGAGGCGGAGGCGGCGGTCGAGGATGCGCGCGCCAAGGTGGCGAAACTGATCGGCGCGTCACCGAAGGAAGTCATCTTTACCTCGGGGGCGACCGAATCGAACAACCTGGCGCTGAAGGGCGTCGCGAGATTCTACAAGGACCGCAAGGACGAGATCGTCACGCTCATCACCGAGCACAAATGCGTGCTGGACGCCTGCCGCCATCTGGAGGAGGAGGGGTTCAAGGTCACGTATCTGCCGGTGCAGCAGAACGGCATCGTCGATCTGGAACGACTGCGCGAGGCAATCACCGAGCGCACCGCGATCGTTTCCGTGATGACGGTCAACAACGAGATCGGCGTGATTCAGCCGATGGCCGAGATCGGCACCATCTGCCGCGAAAAAGGCGCGTTCCTGCATACCGACGCGGCCCAGGCGGCGGGAAAGATTCCGTTGGATGTCGATGCAATGCACATCGATCTGATGAGCATTTCCGGCCACAAGATGTACGGCCCCAAGGGCATCGGCGCGCTGTATGTGCGGCGCAAGCCGCGGGTGCGATTGCAGGCGCTGATCAACGGCGGCGGCCAGGAGCGCGGTATGCGATCCGGCACATTGCCGACGCCGCTGTGCGTCGGGTTTGGCAAGGCGGCGGAAATCGCCGGCGACGAAATGGGCGCCGATGCCGAACGCATCCGCATGCTGTCGGAACGGTTTCTGGATGCGATCAATACCCGGTTGCCCGACGTGGTGCTGAACGGCGACCGCGAGCGGCGCTATCCCGGCAATCTCAACCTTTCGTTTTCGTATGTCGAGGGCGAGTCGTTGATGATGGGGATGCGCGATATCGCGGTATCGTCGGGGTCGGCGTGTACGTCGGCCTCGCTGGAGCCGAGCTATGTTCTGCGGGCTCTGGGGGTGGACGAGGAGATGGCCCACACGTCGATCCGCTTCGGCATCGGCCGCCCGACCACCGAGGCCGAGGTCGACTACACGGTCGAGACGGTGGTCAAGCACGTGCAGAAACTGCGGCAGATGAGCCCGTTGTGGGAGATGGTGCAGGAAGGGGTCGATCTGAAATCGATCCGGTGGTCGGATCACTAGGGGGTCTTGACGACCCCCCGGGGACGGCGCATTTCATTACGAGGAGCCAGATCATGGCGTACGGCGAAAAAGTAATCGACCATTACGAAAACCCCCGCAATATCGGGGCGATGGACAAGTCTGCGGCAAATGTCGGCACCGGCTTGGTCGGCGCGCCGGCCTGCGGCGACGTGATGAAGTTGCAGATTCAGGTGTCCGCCGACGGCATCATCGAGGACGCGAAGTTCAAGACCTTTGGATGTGGCTCGGCGATTGCATCGTCGAGCCTGATTACCGAGTGGGTCAAGGGCAAGTCGCTGGACGAGGCCGAGAACATCAAGAACACCCAGATCGCCCAGCATCTGGCGCTGCCGCCGGTCAAGATTCACTGTTCGGTGCTGGCTGAGGACGCGATCAAGGCCGCCATCGCCGATTTTCGCGGCAAGGCGGCCACGGTCGGCGGCCGGGCGGCACAGAATGTAGCGGCCGAAGCCGCGGCGGAGTAGTCTGAGGCGAAGTAGACGAGAGGCAAGACAGACGATGGACCAGGAAGCCCCGATGCAGGTGATGACGATTACCGACGCCGCCGCCGCGCGTGTACGCGCAATGATCGAAGGCCGCGGCAAGCCCACCGGAGGGGTCCGGGTCGGCGTGCGGACCGCCGGTTGTTCCGGACTGTCGTATACGCTGGAATTCGCCGACGAAGTGTCGGAATTCGACGCGGTGGTGCGCCACGGCCCCATCACCGTGTTCGTCGATCCGAAGGCGCAGCCCTATCTGCAGGGCACCGAAATGGACTTTGTCGATAAGGACATGGAATCCGGGTTCGTATTCAATAACCCGAACGAAAAGTCCCGCTGCGGCTGCGGCGAATCGTTTCACGTCTAGCGACCCTGCGGCGCCCCGGCTGCAGGGCCGTGGCCAGGCACGGCCATGAATGCATCCGACAACGCCGTATCCCGCTGCTGGTCCTGCCACGGCCCGGTCAATCGCGGCGCGGCGTTTTGCCCGACCTGTTCCGCCATCCAGCCGCCCCACGCATGTGATCCGTTTCGGACGCTGGGCCTTGCCCCGGGCTTCGACATCGACAGCGCCGATCTGGAGCAGCGATACTTCGCCCGCCAGCGCGAGTTGCACCCCGATCGCTTTGCCGCCAATTCGCCGCGCGAACGCGAGTATGCGTCGCGGCACACGGCCAACCTGAACGACGCATTCGCGATGCTGCGCACGCCGGTGAAGCGGGCGGAGGCGCTGTTGGCCGCCGCCGGCCATGCCACCGGCACCGGCGAAACGGACACCGTCGCCGACGAGGAGCTGCTGGTTGAGGCGATGGAGATGCGCGAGGGCCTGGCGGAAGCGCGGTCGCGCTCGGCCGTTGATGCTGTCGTGGCGGCCCAGGAAGCCAAAACCGACGCCTGTATTGCAGCCCTGTCACGGGCGTTTGCCGCCGAAGACCGTGCGGCCGCCGCTCGGTTGGTGTTGCGGCTGACGTACCTGCAAAAATTCGCGACGGAGGCCCGCGAGCGGCGCGGGCGGCTTACGGCCGCATGAGCGGGTTGCTGCAAATCCATGAGCCGGGCCGAACGCCGCTTCCGCACCAGAGGGAAGACATGGCGGTCGGGATCGATCTGGGCACGACCAACAGCCTGGTCGCGTTCGCGGAGGACGGCCAGGCGGAGGTCGTGCGCGATTCCCGTGGCCGCGCGCTGGTGCCGTCGGTGGTGGCCTATCTGGAGCGGGGCGTGGTGGTCGGCGAGGAGGCGCGCCGGGAATTACTGGACGAGGCGGAGCGCGTCGTCGTGTCGGTCAAGCGGCTGATGGGGCGGGGGTACGAGGACGTCCAGCGCGTTGCCGGGCAGCTTCCGTACGAGGTCGAGATTCCCGCCGACGGGGACGGCGGGATGGTGCGGCTGCGCGTGGCCGGACGGACACTGTCGCCGGTGGAAGTCTCGGCCGAGATCCTGCGGGCGATCAAGGCGCGCGCCGAGGCGGCGCTGGGCCACGCGGTCTCGCGCGCCGTCATCACGGTGCCGGCGCATTTCGACGATGCCGCCCGCAACGCGACCAAGGATGCGGCCCGGCTGGCCGGGCTGGAAACGCTGCGGCTGGTCAACGAGCCGACGGCGGCGGCGCTGGCCTACGGATTGGACGAGGCCGCCGAGGGCCTGTACGCGGTCTATGACCTGGGCGGCGGCACGTTCGACGTTTCGGTGTTGCGGCTGCGAATGGGCGTGTTCCAGGTGCTGGCGACCGGCGGCGATCCGCTGTTGGGGGGCGACGACTTCGATCGCCTAGTCGCCGAACATTTTCTGCGCCAGCGCGCCGGCGTTCCGGGCGATGCGGCGCTGACGTCGAACGAGGCGAAGATGGCGTTGATTTCCGCGCGGCTGGCGAAGGAATGCCTGACCGACCAGGACAGCGGTAGCTGGACCATCGATGTCGGCGGGCGGCCGTCGCGGCACGATCTGGATCGCGCCACGCTGGAGGCGCTGATCGAACCGCTGGTGGCGCGAACTCTGGACATCACCCGCGACGTACTGGCCGACGCCGGCGTCACCCCGGCGGAGATTGCCGGGCTGGTGCTGGTCGGCGGCTCTACGCGGGTGCCGATGGTGCGGCGGCGGGTGGCCGAAGTGTTCGGGCGCGAGCCGCTCGACGACATCGATCCGGAGGAAGTGGTGGCGCGAGGTGCGGCGTTGCAGGCCGAGGCGCTGACGCGGGGATCGCAGGCGTTGCTGTTGGATGTGACGCCGCTGTCGCTGGGCATCGAAACGATGGGCGGGCTGTGTGAAAAGGTCATGCCGCGCAACACGCCCGTCCCGGCGGCGCGGGCGCAGGAGTTCACGACCTATCAGGACGGACAGTCGGCGATGATGATTCACGTTGTCCAGGGGGAGCGCGAACTGGTGGCGGAGAACCGCTCGCTGGCGCGATTCGAGCTGGCCGGGATTCCGCCGATGGCCGCCGGGGCGGCGCGCATTCGGGTGACGTTCGCGGTGGATGCAGACGGGCTGTTGACCGTCAGCGCCGACGAGGCGACGACCGGCGTACGCCAGCAGGTGGCGGTGAAGCCCTCGTACGGTCTGTCGGAGGACGAAACGGCGGCGATGCTGCGGGCCAGCATGGAACATGCCGCGGCCGACATGGACGCGCGGCTGTTGCGCGAGGCGCGCGTCGACGGCGAGCGCATGATCCAGGCGGTGACGGCGGCGCTGCGGGTGGACGGCGATCTTCTGGACGGCGCCGAGCGCGAGGCGATTGCCGGGGTGGTCGAGGCGCTGCGACGGACGCTTGCCGGAGACGATCGCGGGTCGATTCAGGACGCGGTCGAGACGTGCAATGCCGGCACCGAGGAGTTCGCTTCCCGTCGCATGGACCGCGGCATCCGCGCCGCCCTGAAAGGCCACTCGGTGGCCGAGGTGGCAGAGAGCCTCAGCGGCGAAAATTAGGGGTTCCGTTCCGTACCCGGAAAGGCGATGTTCTGCCCTCCCGGCCCCCGGGGATCGATCACAATCGCGTAGCAGGTTGCACATGCCCACCATGACGTTCGTTCATCCCGATGGCCGGCGACAGGAAGTCGATGCGCCGATCGGTCTGTCGGTGCTGGAGATCGCCCACCGCAACGACATCAATCTGGAAGGCGCGTGCGAAGGATCGCTGGCGTGTTCGACCTGCCATGTCATCGTCGCGGATGGGTACTTTGCGAAGATTCCCGATGCGACGGAAAATGAGGAGGACATGCTCGACCTGGCCTTTGCGCTGACCCACACCTCGCGGCTGGGGTGCCAGATTTTGATTACCGACGCGCTGGACGGATTGGTCGTCACGCTGCCCTCGGCGACGCGGAACATGCTGCTGGAGGGGGACTGAGGCGATGGGCCTGCGTTGGACCGACGTGCAGGAAATCGCCATCGGCCTGGAGGACGCGCACCCCGAGGCCGATGTCGTGAATCTGCGATTCACCGATCTGCACCGGTGGGTGCGGGAGTTGGCGGGGTTTGACGACGACCCGGAGCGGTCGAGCGAAAAAATCCTCGAGGCGATCCAGATGGCCTGGTTGGAAGAACGCGACTAGAGGTACGAATCCGGCAATTCGTACCAAGAGCCGGTTTGATCCACTAAGCCGCGATCAGCTTGATTTTTGCGGTACCGGCCGGAGCAGGAACGCCGGCACGTGACCGTCCATCGAACCGGCGGGTTCCGGCTCCGGCGGCGATTGCTTTGGCGCCGGGCGGGCGGGCGTTTTTTGGGCCGGTTCCGGTTTGGGGGACGGGCGCGCCGCCGGAGCGGCCGCGGGCCGCGATGCCGGCGCCGGCTCGGCGGCAGCCTTTGCCGGCGGTCTTGCCGGGGATTCTGCCGAAGTCTTTGCCGGAGATTTGG
>JAQBXG010000127.1 GCA_027625125.1 Pseudomonadota bacterium | reverse complement strand
CCGCCCGCCGGTGACCACCTTCATCACCACCATCGCCTTCGGCATCATCGTCGCCAACGGCGTAAACGCCCTGTTCGGCGGCGCGCCGCGCGGTGCGCCGCCCTTGATCGGCGGCGGCGGGTTCAGCGCCGGTGCGCTGTTCGTCAGCCGCCAGTCGGTCGCCATCGTGGCGGTCTCGGCGGTGCTGATCGCCGGCCTGGCGCTGCTTCTCAACCGCACCCAACTGGGCCGCCAGCTCCGCGCCTGCGCGCAAGATCCGGAGATGGCCCAGGCCGTCGGCATCCCCCTCACCCGCATGACCGTGATCACCTTCGCCCTGGCCGCCGCGCTGGCCGGCGCCGCCGGCCTGTTGCTCGCCAACCAGTTCTTCATCACACCCAGCGACGGCGGGGTGCTGATGCTCAAGGCTTACATCGCCGTGACCATCGGCGGCTGGGGCAGTTTGCGCGGCGCCGTCGCCGGCGCGATGCTGATCGCTGCCTTCGAGGTGGCGGTGGCCAGCCAATTCTCGCAACCGCTCGCCGAGGGCCTGCTCTACGTTACGTTGTTCGTGGTGCTGTTCTTCCGGCCCCAAGGTCTGTTCGGCGAGCCCCTGGGCCAGCGCGCGTGAGGCGGCGGCGATGACCCTGCGTATCGGCGCGGCGCCGGCTCTGACGGCGATCGCTCTCGCCATCGCGGTCTACGCGGTGGGCTTCGCCTCGTCCTACGATCTGCGCGTGCTCACCGTCTCGGGCATCTATGTGATCCTCGTCCTGGGCTATCAGTTCATCTTCGGTCATGCCGGCGCGCTCAGCCTGGCCCAGGGCGCGTTCTTCGGCCTGGGCGCGTACGTGACCGGCATCCTCGGCAGCCAATTTGGCTGGCAGTTCACCGCCACCTTTCCCCTGTCGATCCTGGTGCCCGCCCTGCTGGCCGCGACCCTGGCGCTGCCGGTGCTGCGCCTCGATTCTCATTACTTCGCACTCGCCACCCTGGCGCTCGGTCAGGGATTGCTGCTCATCGCGGTCAATTGGGAGGGCGTGACCGGCGGCGCCAACGGCCTGCCCGGAGTACCCGGCATCGTCATCTTCGACATCGCCGTGCCGCGCGGCCTGGCCCTGCTCGGGTTCGTCTGGGCGCTGGCGGCGGCCGCCGCGGCGCTGGCCTGGTGGGTGATGCACGGGCTCTACGGCCTGTCCTTCACGGTGATGCGCGAAACGCCCCTGGCCGCCGGCGCCCTCGGCATCGACCGGGCGGCGCTGCGCTTTGTCGCCTTCGTGCTCAGCGCCGCCTATGGCGGTGCGGCCGGCGCGTTGTTCGTGCACACAATCGGCGTGATCTCGCCGGAAGTGCTGGGATTCGCCATCATGGTGACCTGCCTGACCATGACCGTGGCCGGCGGGCGCACCCAGATCGCCGGCGCGGTGATCGGCGCGGTGTTGTTGATCCATCTGCCGGAATGGTTCCGCGGCCTCGAACAGTATTATTTAATCGCCGTCGGTGCGGTGCTGCTGCTGGTCGTCCTGTTCGCCCCCGACGGCGCGGCGGCCTTCCTCGCCCGGCGGCCCGCGAAGACGCAAGACCGCGCGCCGCCCGGCTTAAAGCCGTTCGATCTCCACCCGGCGCGCACCTGCGGTCTCGAGATAACGGGCCTGACGAAGAACTATGGCGGCATTCGCGCGCTCGCCGGGGTCGATCTCGCCGTCGCGCCGGGCGAGATCGTCGGCCTGATCGGCCCCAACGGGTCGGGCAAGACGACGTTGGCCAATTTGATCACCGGGCTCGACCGCCCCGATGGCGGCCGCATCACCCTGGACGGCAGCGACATCACCAGTTTGACCGCCCACCGGATCGCCCGTCGCGGCGTCGGCCGCACATTCCAGACACCGCAACTGGCGCCGTCGCTGCGCCTGGTCGATGCGGTTGCCGCCGCCCACGCCCCCAACGATGACGGCGGCTTGGCAGCGGCCCGGCAGGATGCGTTGGCGATTTTATCTGGTTTCGGTCTCGCCGGGCGCGCCGATCAGCTGTGCCGCAGCCAGCCCCATGGGGTCAAACGCAGTGTCGACCTGGCCGCCGCCCTGGCGCGCCGGCCCTCGGTGATCGTGCTCGACGAACCGGCGGCCGGCCTTTCCGCAGACGAAGCCGCCGCCCTGGCCGGCGTGTTGCGCGCCTATGCGGCGAACGGCGCGGCGGTGTTGGTGATCGACCACGACATGGAGTTCCTGCTGCCGCTGGCGCGGCGCCTGATCTGCCTCGACGCCGGCCAAATTATCGCCCAGGGGGCGCCCGCCGACGTGGTCGGCCAACCCGCCGTAGTCGCGGCCTATTTCGGCGCCGGGGCGCGCCCCGCATGAGCGCGCCTTTGCTTTCCGTCACCGGCCTTTCCATCGCCTATGGCGGGGTCGCCGCCGTCGCGCCGCTGGATTTTTCGGTGGCGCCCGGCGAAAGCATCGCCGTGCTTGGAGCCAATGGGGCCGGCAAGTCCAGCCTGCTGCGCGGCCTCATGGGGCTGGCGCCGGCCAGCGGCGACATCATCTTCGACGGCGCCCCAATCGCAACCCTGGCGACAGCCAAGCGGGCGCGCCGCGGCATCGCCTACGTGCCCGAGGGCCGGCGGGTCTTCGCCGGCATGACGGTACGCGAAAATCTCGACGTCGCCGCCCACGCAGGCGCGCCCGAGCGGCAGCGGCGGCGCGACGCGGCCTACGCCCTGTTCCCGCAACTGGCCGCGCGCGACGGCGACGGGGCCTGGCAGCTTTCGGGCGGCCAGCAGCAGATGCTCGCCATCGCCCGGGCCATGATGGCGCGGCCAAAACTATTGCTGATGGACGAGCCGTCCCTCGGCCTGGCCCCCGCAGTCGCCCAGGATGTCGTGGACGCGCTGGCTGCCATCGCCGCCGACACAACCATCGTGCTGGCCGAACAGAATGCCAATCTGGCCCTCGATATCGCCACCCGCGCCCTCGTCCTCGACCGCGGCCGATTGATCTTTGCAGGCAGTTCCGAAGAGATCCGCCAGCAGCCAGAGATTCTAAGTCCCGCCGCAGCGGCAGCGTCCCCACCCTAAGGTCGGGATGCGGCGTTTCATTTGCCGTTTACGGGCAGGTGATCTGGGCGAGCCAGCCGGCGGCGGCGCCTTTTTCGCTCCACACGGTAACCGTAACCGGCCCGTTGATTTTGAGTTGTTCGCGATACGCGCAGCCAACTTCGTAAGCGACGAGCGCCGCGCGCGCTGGCACTGTTTCCGCGCTCAGCACGACCGACAACCGCTCGGTGCTTTCGATCGACAGCTCCGACAAATCGCCGCGGTCGATCGCCCAATCGACAAAGGCGTTCTCTTCGTCGCCGAACGCGGGCGCCATAAAATCCTTGGGCAGATTCAGGAATGAGCGGTGGATCCAGGATTCTAATTCCGGCGCTTCTTTTCCATTTTCTTTGCCATCTTCGTCGACCGCGCCATCATCGGTGCTCTCCGGTTTGGGCAAAATAACACGCACCCAGCGGCCCGATTGATCGATTGCGGTGACCTTGTCGCCGCGCTTGAGCTTCGCGACTATGTCGTAGCCCTCGCCCGGACCGCCGCGCACGTTGAGGTTCTTGACCCTGATCGTGCCGGGCCAACTGCGCGCCGGCGTATGCTCATCGGCGAACGCGGGCACAGCGACAGCGGCCGACGCGCCCAGCAACAAGAGCGCGATCCCCCACACCGATAGATTTATCCAGACGCGACGCATGGCGCCTTCCGTTTTAATGGTTCGAACAGTTTATCAAATCTTCCCGTAGCCGCGCTGTAACGACTCTGCGGAAATTCCTATAACATGCGCCATTGAAACCTTTGTTAACAGGAATTGGCCCATGCCCCGGCCCGCCGAACTCATCCACGCCACCGCTGCCGCCCGCCAGGCGGCGCAACGGGCGGCGGAAATTCTGCTCGATATCGAAGCGGTGAATTTCCGCCCCGACGACCCCTACATATTCACCTCGGGCCGCAAGAGCCCGAGCTATGTCGACTGCCGGCGCATTATATCCTTTCCCGCCGCGCGCAGCGAACTGACCCGGCTCGCCGTCGAGCTGATCGAGCGCGATATCGGCCGCGGCGAGATCGATATTGTCGCCGGCGGCGAGACCGCGGGCATCCCCTTCTCCGCCTGGATCGCCGACGCCCTCGACCAACCGATGATTTATGTGCGCAAGGAACCCAAGGGGTTCGGCCGCATGGCGCAGATCGAGGGCGACCTGCCCGAGGGGGCGCGGGTTCTCCTGGTCGAGGATCTGACCACCGACGGCGGCAGCAAGGTGCGCTTCATCGACGCCCTGCGCGCGGCCGGCGCCGCCGTGGCGCACACCTATGTGGTCTTCCATTACGGCATTTTCCCCGAAAGCCTCGCCACCATGGCCAGGCTCGATGTCAGGCTACATGCGCTGGCGACCTGGTGGGACGTGCTCGACGTGGCCCGCGCGCGGGGCCTCTACACGCCCGAACAGCTCGACAGTGTCGAGGCCTATCTCGACGACCCGGAAGGCTGGAGCGCGGCGCGGGAGTAGACCTTCAACTTTTGATCCTCGATTGATCGAAGTCATTCCTGTAATATTCCCGCTTGAGTATGTTGTGCCCGAATGACAGGGAGAGAGCCATGTTAACGAAGGGCTTCAAGCAGATGCTGGCCGAGGCGAACGCCGTGATCGAAACGGTTTCGGTGCAGGATTTGGCCTACTTGATGGATAATCCGGAGGTCACGCTGGTTGACGTTCGCGACATGGTCGAACGCGAGAGCGACGGCGCCATACCGGGATCGCTGCATATTTCCCGTGGTATGCTGGAGTTCAAGGCCGACCCGGACAGCCCCGCCTACGACGCAGAGCTCAACCCGGACGATCGTCTGATCCTGTACTGCGGCACCGGCGGGCGCTCCGTACTGGCCGCCAAGACCCTGTTCGACATGGGCTACCGGGATGTCTCGTCCCTCGCCGGCGGCTATGCCGCGTGGCTCGCCGCGCAAAAGTAGGCCGGTCTAACGCTGTATCGCGACCGCCGGCAGGCCGAAGGTCTGCGCA
>JAQBXG010000126.1 GCA_027625125.1 Pseudomonadota bacterium | reverse complement strand
GTCGTGCCGCCGTCCGACCCGGCGGCGCTGGCGGCGGCGTGGGCGCGGGTGCTGAACCTGCCGGTGTCCGAACGCGCCGCCCTCGGCGAACGCGGCCTCGCCCGCGTCCGCGAACACTTTGCAATCGACCGCATCGCCGAACGCTACGCGGCCCTCTACCGCGAACTCGTCGTCGCCGATGCCTGACGTGCCTGACCTGCCCGCCCGCGATCAGATGCCTTTCGATGTCGTCATCGTCGGCGCCGGTCCGGCGGGCCTCGCGGCGGCGATCCGCCTGCGCCAGTTGGCCATTCGTGATGGCCGTGACTTGTCGGTCGCGGTGCTCGAAAAGGGTGCGGCAGTCGGCGCGCATATCCTGTCGGGCGCGATCCTCGACCCGCGCGCCCTCGATGAACTGCTGCCGGACTGGGCCGAACGCGGCGCGCCGGTGACGGTGCCGGTTGTGGACGAGCGGTTGTTGTTCCTGTCGGCGCGGCGCGCGTTCGCGTGGCCGCATCTGCTGCTGCCGCCGGAGCTGAAGCATCGCGGCTGCCATGTCGTCCGCCTCGGCGAGTTGTGCGTCTGGCTCGCCGCCCAGGCGGAGGCGCTGGGCGTCGATATCCTGCCCGGCTTCGCCGCCACCGAACTCCTGACTGATCGCAATGGCGCGGTCACCGGCATCGCCACCGGCGATTTCGGCGTCGGCCGCGACGGCGTGCCGCACGCGGCCTTCCAGCGCGGTGCCGAGCTTCCGGCGCGCCTGACGATCCTCGCCGAAGGCGCGCGCGGCTCGCTCGCAGGCCAGGCGATCCGCCGTTTCGGCCTCGCCACCGGCGACCCACAGACCTGGGGCCTGGGCCTGAAGGAATTGTGGCGGGTGTCAGGCGCAGTGCCGGGGCGCGTCACCCACACCGCCGGCTGGCCCCTCGGCAATGCCGCCTATGGCGGCGGCTTCTTCTATGAACTCGGGCCCAATCTCGCCGCGGTCGGCATGGTCGTCGCGCTGGACTATGCGAACCCGCATCTCGATCCGTTCGCCGAGTTCCAGCGCTTCAAGACCCACCCGCAACTCCGCGCCCGCCTCGCGGGCGGCGAGCGTCTGGCCTTCGGCGCCCGGGCCTTGACCGAAGGCGGCTGGCAATCGCTGCCGCGCCTGGCCTTTCCCGGCGGCGTGCTGGTCGGCGACGCGGCCGGGTTCCTGAACGCGGCCCGCTCCAAGGGCATCCATACGGCGATGAAAAGCGGCATGCTGGCCGCCGACGCGGCGTTCGCCCGCCTGGCGGGCAAAGGCTCATCCGCGCCGATCGATGACTATGCCAATGCGGTCGCCGGGTCGTGGCTGGGGTCCGAGCTGCGCCGGGCCCGCAACTTCCGCCCGGCCCAGCGCTTCGGCCTGCTGGCGGGCACATTGTATGCGGGGCTCGATCTGTTTCTGTTGCGCGGCCGCGCGCCGTGGACTCTGCGCCGTACCGCCCCCGACCGCGCCAGGCTTGTTGACTCTGGCCGCGCCGCGCGGCGGGTAACCCTGGCGCCGGACGGTGTGCTCACGTTCGACCGCGCGTCCAGCGTCCATGCCGCCGGCGTCGCCCATGCCGAAGACCAGCCGGTGCATCTGAAACTTGCCAACGCGGCGCTGCCGCTCGCCGAACACCTGCCGCGCTACGACCTGCCGGAGCAACGCATCTGCCCCGCCGGTGTCTACGAACTCGACACCTCCGGCGACGCACCCGCGTTCCGCATCAACGCCGCCAACTGCCTGCACTGCAAGGCCTGCGAGATCAAGGACCCCTCCGCCAACATCCGCTGGACCCCGCCCGAAGGCGGCGGCGGCCCCAACTACTCCGGCATGTAGGCTGGGTGCGGCGGCTGCGGCACGTCATTGCCGCCGCCGGTCCGCAGATCAGGCGTACGCTACGAACCAATTCGAACCACAGGCAATCAACCTGCGTCAAATCCTCTCACAGGAATTGGGCCGCTTCATCAGGGCAGGTCAATTCCGCTCGGTTTGCGAACCGGCCTTTCACCTCAGTCAGTCAGGCAGCTAATTGAGGAATCGAAACAGCGGACGTTGTTCAAGGCGCATGTTTGCCTCCCAATAGACTGGGACCGGGCGGCGCGGCCCGGCCTCCAGCCGAGCGAGGTTTCCTTCGCTGCTAATTCTGTTGGATCGTCATTGCATCGACTGCGACAGGCAGCATGTCCAAAATGGCGTTGAGCGTGAGGCCCTCTTCCGCGAGCTTGTCTGCCGTTTCCTGTCGCCAGATTAGATCGCCTTCCTGCGGAAGCGAGGCTTTGAGGCCGCGCACCGTGTTCACCGCTTGTTTCGCCCACGTTCGAAAGTCGTCCAGCGCCCAGTAGCGCAACTCTTTAAGTGCGGGTTTCGCGCCTTTCCCGGCAGTCGTACATGGAGTCACCAGCACAGCAGTTACGTCCACCCCGTCCGCCTCAGGACAATATTCGTCGAGCCAAGCCGGGTGCCCGGCGGCTTGTTTCGCCTTGTTGGCGCCAAACACCGTCGTCGCAACGCCTTTCGCGTGATCTTCGAAGACAATCCCTTTCGTGTCGCCAAGCCACCACGGGTCCGGGTCGGCATCGCCCTTGCCGTTGCCCGCGACGAAGCCGAGGAGCTCGCCGAGCTGGCGCTGGGCCTCCTCAAATGTCGTCGGCTCGGCAAGCCCTTCGAGAATGTGCTTCGCCCGTTTTTCGAACTTCTTGTCGTCAGCGGTGCCCAAGGCGAGCAGGACGCCCTCAAGGCGCTCGACCTGAAATATAACGTCCACAGAATGCGTCACCGCGCTCGCCGAGGGGACGGCTTCGCCACGCATCAACTGCACCAGCCAAGAAACATTGGGTGCGGCACTGAGCGCCGCTGCGAATTGCTCCCGCGCAGTCTTGTCGTATTGGTCACCCGCCTCAGCGATCAGCTTCTGCGCGGCGGAACCAGCGAGGTAGTGCCAGAGGGCTCGATAGCCACTCAAGGAAGGCGCATTGAGCTTCGAGACAACGGTGCGCGCTTCGGCCAGCGCGTGCTCATAGTTCTCGCCCCATAGCGCTTTTTGATAACCCACCTCGTAGGGAACGACGGCTTCCAGCTCGTCCATCGCCGGAAAAGGCTCCTGCTGATGGTTCGACGCGTCGTCGACGATATCGCTGTTGGCTTCCTCCCAAGCGTCATCATTCGCGAAGAAGCTCCTGAAGTGCTCCATCAGATCGGCGGCTTCAACGCCCTTGGATTGAAGGACGCCGAAGGCAAGTTCGGCTTGCAGCTCTGGATGGAAATGCCGCCAGTTCTTCTCGTTCGTGAGGTAGTCCACCAGCTCGCCGCCCGTTATGAAGACGGCGGAACGATCCTGCAAGGCGCGCGTGCAGCGTCCCGCCGCCTGCAAAATCCGGGTTTGCATTCGCTCATTCAAAAGCGCCGACGCGCCCATCTTGGCTCATAAAAAAACGTTCCTGGGCGTTCGTCGCCTTTGGAAGGGCGTCGAGGCAAAGCAGCCGGCAGTCGTCATTCGGAAAGTCGATGCCGTCGAACCGGCCCGCCATGATCGCGACCGCTTTTTCAGATTCGACGAAGGCCTTCTTTGACGCTTCGATATCGTCGGCTGTAAAAATCTCGAACCCATCTTTTTCCTTGAACTGGTTTGCGATCGCTTCCGCGGCGGCGCGATGGGGCGTCAGCACCACCGAGCGACCAGCGTGTTCTTGCATTCGTTTGCGGAGTTTTTCGCAAGCATCAGGCTCCAGCGAGAGGCCCGGAAACATAAAGAACCGCCTGCCGACGCCCGCCCTGCGAAAATCCTCCGGTGCCTCAATGCGCTCGATCTTCGCGCGGCCCGTCAGGCGCTCAAGATCGCCGCCCGCGCCGAGCGTCGCCGACATGTAAATGCGCTGCTTGGCGTTCTGGAACGGCGTGTGCGTCCAGGTTGGCGGCACGAGCGGACGGATCAGGATTTCGCGAGATGCGAGATAGATATGGCAGGCGTGCAGATGTTCGCGTAGCAGTGACCAGGTGAACTTGACGTCGGGGGTGATGTCTTTGTGTGCGTCTAGGACGTCCACGATCCGCTCTGTTAGCGCTAGAACTGTCTCGGTTGGGAGCTTGTCGACCCAAGTCGCGTCGAAGCTGTGCTCCCAATCGCCTGTCAGCCGGCGATAGGACAGTCCCGAAATATGGTTTTTGAAGACGCCCGAAAGCGCGGTGCGCAGCAACGCATAGTGCTCATCGCCAGTCGGAATTTCGAGTGACCACATCTTGGCGACGTAGTTTTCCGCTGTATGGGCGTCGTCGAGAAGGATCGTGTCAGGGTCAACGAAAAAGGGATGCGTGTTGAAAAGGCTCGAATACGTCGTAACCGCTAACTTGGCCCGCGTCGTGTAATCGGAACGGTCCGCCGGTGAATAGTTTTTCTTCGCTCCAGTGAAGCCGACCGCGTCGATTCCATACTCGGCTTCGGCCTGCGCAACGACCTGGTTAACAAGCTGGCGCGTGGGGCAGAGATAGACGACCCGTTCCTTGAATTTTCGGCGACGCCATTCAGCGATCAGGAGGCCAACCAGCGTCTTCCCGCTTCCGGTCGGCAACTGCATCGCCACGTCGGGGACATTTACCATCCTATCAGCATAGGCTGCTAACATGTCCTTTTGATGGGACATCGCGTCGGGAATCTTGCGGCGCGTTAGCAGCGGAATAAGACCCACCGGTGTCGATGGGGCGGCGGCGGATGGCTTCTTTATTCTTGAAGGACACGGGGCTCGGAACTCTCGGCTACATCATTGGAGGTCTCGCGGATCGGGCGGACGAGTGTAGTAGGGACGCAGTCTCAACTGTGTCAGATATATCCGGTTTTAGACAGAACCACACATTCCGAGCGCAACCCAAATACCGACATCGCACGATCGGGCGCCTTGATCGATTTCAAGTGAACCTCCACTTTCTGCCCGCTACTTCCATCAGGAGTCCATTCACGTATGCCCGCTTGGTCCACAACTCGGATGTTCTTGGGCAATCAGGCACAGTTGGGACGCAGTGCGTTGGAGAAGCCAACTACTCTTCACAGCGCGCGAAGTGCTTCTCCGCTCCGCCTAGTGGTGCGAATCCAGCGCTTCGTTCCACTAGCCCGTTTGATGATGGATCAAATTAACCAAGCACTTG
>JAQBXG010000125.1 GCA_027625125.1 Pseudomonadota bacterium | reverse complement strand
CCGGGGTGATCCTGGGCGTAGATTGTAACTTCCGTCACATCGAGATTGCGCACGACGCGGGTCTCGACAGTCAGCGGCCGCGCTTCCAATTCGGCCGCCCGCATCAGCCGCGCCTGGCGCTCCAGTGTTTCCGCATCGAATGTCAGCCAGTAACCCGGATAGCCACGCCCCAACTGGGCTGCGATATCGGCCGTGGACCAGTCGGTGAGGCGAGCCTGCAAGGCCTCCTGGGAGGCGGCCACGCGGGTGTTGCGGGCATCGGTCAGCTGGCCGCCCGACAACACGTCCTTGGTTGCATGGTATAATTCGCGCAACAACTCCGCTTTCCAATTGTTCCATACATTGGGGCCGGTGGCGCGCATATCCACAACCGTCAGGCACAGCAGCAATCGCAGCCGTTCGAGCGACTGCACCAGTTTGGCGAAGTCGCTGATGGTCTTGCTGTCGGACAGATCGCGTTTTTGCGCGACATTGCTGAAGGCCAAGTGCTGGCGGACCAGCCACTCGACGGTTTCCGTTTCCTCGTCGCTGAGCCCCAGCGTCGGACAGATCTTGCGGGCCACATCGGCGCCAAGTTCGGAATGATTGCCACCGCGTCCCTTGGCGATGTCGTGCAACAAAACAGCGATATATAACGCCCGGCGCGATCCGATCGCCGGCAACAATTCACTGGCCAGCGGATGTTCGGCGCGTTGCTGTCCGCGCTCGATCGAGGCCAGCAGGCCGATCGCCTGGATCGTGTGCTCGTCGACCGTGTACACATGATACATGTCATGCTGGGTCTGGCCGACGACACGGCCAAAGTCGGGCAGGAAGCGCCCGAAGACACCGGCCTCGTTCATGCGGGTCAAGGCAATTTCCGGTTTGTCGGACGACGTCACCAGGTCGATGAACAGGCGGTTCGCCTCGGGGTCCCGGCGCACTTTTCTGCCGATCTTGCGAAGATTTTGCGTCACCAGCCGCAGCGCATGGGGATGGATGTCGATGCCTTCCTGATGGCCGACATGGAACAGGCGGATCATCGCCACCGGATCGCGGGCGAACATCTGATCGTCGCTTACGGTCAACCGGTCGCGGTCGAGCTTGAACCCCCGCAAATCACGCGGCCGGCCAAATCGGGGCAGCTTGATCAGGGGCTTGCGCATATTATCGGCCTCGATCGAGGCACAGAATATGCGGGTCAAATCGCCGACATCCTTGGCCACCAGATAATAATGTTTCATGAACCGCTCGACTTCGCTGGCGCCCGCCCGGTCGGTGTAGTTCATACGCTCGGCCAAGCGCGTTTGCAGATCGAACGTCAGGCGCTCTTCGGCGCGCCCGGCCAGATAGTGGAGTTGAAAGCGCACCGTCCACAGAAAGTTATGGTCCTTGGCGAAATTGCGCGCCTCGCGCTCCGACAGGACACCATGGGCCACCAGGTCGCTGACATTGTCGACCAAATGCGTGTATTTGGCGATCCAGAACAACGTTTGCAGATCGCGCAAGCCGCCCTTGCCGTCTTTGACATTGGGCTCGACGAGGTAGCGGCTATCGCCCAGCTTTTTATGTCTGGCATCGCGCTCCGCCAGCTTACCGTCGACGAATTCAACCGCCGTCCCGGTGACGACACGCTCTTGGAATGTTTTGCGGAAATCTAGAAACAGCGCCTGATCGCCCCACAAAAAACGAGCCTCTAGAAGCGCCGTTCGGATCGTCAGGTCCTGCTTGGCGAGGCGTACGCAATCGTCGATCGAGCGCGTCGAATGGCCGACTTTGACGCCGAGATCCCAAAGTAGGTACAAAATGTACTCAACCACCTGCTCGCCGCGCGGCGTCTGCTTGTAGGGAAACAGGAACAGCAAGTCGATATCGGAAAAGGGCGCCAGTTCGCCGCGCCCATATCCGCCCACGGCGGCGATGGCGAGGCGGTCGGCGCTGGTCGGATTGGCCGACGGATATTCCGCCGCCGCCGCGTCGTGCGCGACGCGAATAAGTTGATCGAACAAAAACGCCAGATTGGCCGCCGCCCGCGTACCGTTCACCCGCCCGGCCTCAAACTGGCCGCGGATTTCAACCCGACCAGCCTCCAGCGCGACGCGCAACCGCTCGAGAACGACAGTGCGGCGGCCAGCATCATCGTGCGCCGCCGCCCGAAGGGTCGCGATCTCCTCGGCCAGGACGCCGCGATCGATAATTTCACGTTGGCGCTTCGTTTCGGTCATAAATCAGCTGTCGTTTTCAATGTCGATCCGATTTCTAGCACATTCTGGAGCGGCTTTCCGCCTGGCGCGAGGGTTATTCCGCCGGGCGGCCGGTCGGCGGCAGAGTCGCCGCCACCGGCTCGGCGCTTTCCGCCGGCGGAGGCCGCACGTCGTTCGGGGTCTCCAGCAAGTCCTGTAGGCGATCCCGGTAGCTGCTGGCGATAATGTATGCGATCAGGCCCAAGGCGGCGCCGATGCCGACCGGCCAGGACAGGCCGGCCACATCGGCAATCCACCCCATAATCAGCGCGCCCAGTGCCGGGCCGGCGCGGAAAACCATACCGAACAGGCTCAAAACCCGGCCGCGCATCTCGTCGGGAACCGAAAGCTGGACCAATTGCTGCGTGGCAATTCCGCCGCTGGTCATACTGAACCCCAGAACGGCCAAGCACACCAGCGCCAGAGGCAGCCAGCTGGTCAAGGCAAACAGCAAGGCCGCACCGCCGCCCAAGAGGCCCGATCGCAGCGCGATGGCGGTAATGCCGCCCCGATTGCCCTGGCGCAGCATCCATACGGCGCCGCACATCGCGCCGAGTCCCACCGACGAGACCATCGTCGAATAGCCGCCGACAGCCAGCCCAAATACCAGATCCGCGAACCCCGGCAACAGCTCGGTTAGGGGTCGAATGCCAAGCCCCAAAAAAAGCAGTAGCAATAGCATCGGGCCGATGCCGGCATGGGTCAGCCCGTACCGGATGCCGTCGACCATCTCGGTCAAAACGCTGCCGCGCGCGCGGTTGCCGCTCGGCGCCATCGGCGTTTCGATCGCCAGCAGGACCGCCACCATGGCGCCGGCGGCAATCACATTGAAACCGAAAGCAAGCGAGGGGCCGCCCAGGGTCAGCAGGCCGCTGGCCAAGGCCGGCCCGAGAAACTGGGCGGAATGGAAAGTGCTGGAATTGAGGGCGATCGCGATGGGAATTTCCGCGCGCGGCACCAGATTGGGCATCAGCGCCAAGCGCACAGGTTGCCAGAACGCCGCGGTTATCCCCCGCGCCAGCGCCAGTGTAAACAAAATCCAGATGGTCATGAGGTCCAGAACCGTCAGAACGGTAAGCAGGACCGCGACGACACTTAAAGCGGCTTGGGTGACGATGCATATTTTGCGCCGGTCAAGCCGGTCCGCGAGGACGCCCCCGAGCGGACCCAGCACCAGTACCGGCAGGGCATCCGCGGCGGCGAGCGCGCCAAGCCAAAACGCCGACCCGGTCAATTGCCAGCCCAACCAGCCGATCGCGACGCGAACCACCCAGACGCCGATAACGTTGGGTATGTGGCCGATCAGATAAATGCGGAAACTGCGATGGCGCATGACCTGTTCGATCGCGCCGAACCCGGCGAACGCGAGAAACCGCAACAACAGTCTAACCATCTAGCGCCGCCTTCAGACGATACAATAATTCGAGCGCCGCGCGCGGCGTCAACTCGTCGAGGTTGGTGTCGGCGAGCAGTTCACGCACCGGGTCTTCGCGGCCGGCGCTTTCCCCGTCGCGCGCGCTCAGCGCCGCAGCGTGGAACAGCGGCAGATCGTCGGCCAGGCAGCTCAATGCGTTGCCCTGGTCGCCCTGTTCGAGCAGCGCCAATACTTCCTCGGCGCGGGCCAAAACGGCGCTCGGCAACCCCGCCAGACGGGCCACATGAATACCGTAGGAACGGTCTGCGGTGCCGGGCACCACCTCGTGCATGAACACCACATCGCCCTGCCATTCCTTGACCCGCATGGTGCGGCAGACCAGTTGGTCGAGGCGCGCGGCCAGGCTGGTCAATTCGTGAAAGTGAGTGGCGAATAAGGTGCGGCAGCGGTTCTCGTGGTGCAAATGTTCGATCGTCGCCCAGGCGATCGACAGCCCGTCGAAGGTCGCCGTGCCGCGGCCGATCTCGTCGAGGATGACCAGGCTGCGTTCGCTCGCCTGATTGAGGATCGCCGCCGTCTCGACCATCTCGACCATGAAGGTGGAGCGGCCCCGCGCCAGATCGTCGGCCGCGCCGACCCGGCTGAACAGCCGGTCGACAACGCCGATATGGGCTTCGCTGGCGGGGACGAACGAGCCGATCTGCGCCAGCAGCGCGATCAACGCATTCTGACGCAGGAACGTGCTTTTGCCGGCCATGTTGGGGCCGGTCAGCAGCCACAGACGGCCATTATTCTCCTCGCCCGACAAATCGCAATCATTGGCAACGAAGGCGCCCGCACCATCGACCAGGGCGGCTTCGACCACCGGGTGACGGCCCTCGACGATGCGAAAGGTCGCACTGTCGTCGACGCTGGGCCGGCAATAGCGCTGCCCCACCGCGAGTGCCGCCAGCGCCGCCGCCACGTCGAGCGCCGCCATGGCGCGTGCCGCTTTGGCGGTGTCGTCGGCCCGGGCCAACACTTCGCCGGCCAGATCGTCGAACAGTTCCAGCTCGATCGCCAGCGCCCGCTCGCCAGCGCGCGAAATCCGGTCTTCGAGATCCGACAGCTCCACCGTGGTGAACCGCATGGCGTTGGCCATGGTCTGGCGGTGGATCAGGCCGTGCTGTTCGGCCAGCGCCTCCTTGCCGCCGTCCATCAGCCTGTCGCCGTGCAGCGCCGTCACTTCGATGAAATAGCCCAGAACATTATTGTGCTTGATCTTCAGGGCGGCGATGCCGGTCTCTGCCGCGTAGCGGCTTTGCAGTTGAGCGATGGTCTGGCGGCTGGCGTCGCGCAACTGGCTCTGTTCGTCCAGGGCATCCGAGTAACCGCGGGCGATAAAGCCGCCGTCGCGCGCCTGGAGAGGCAGGGACTCGGCCAGCGCCCGGCCCAAACGATCGACCAGGATGTCATGAACCCCGAGCTGGACGCGCAGCCCCGCCAACTCGGCGGGCGCCGGCGCCCCGGCCAAGCGCCCCGCCAGATGTCCGGCCAGCACGCCGGCGCCGGATAGGCCCGCCCGCAGCGCAGCCAGGTCGCGCGG
>JAQBXG010000124.1 GCA_027625125.1 Pseudomonadota bacterium | reverse complement strand
CGATGGCGTGCGGGTGCTGGGTCCGGCGCCGGCGCCGCTGGCGCTGCTGCGAGGGCGGGTGCGGCACCGGCTGCTGGTCAAGGCGGCCCGCGACGTAAACATGCAGGCATACCTGCGCGGCTGGTTGGGCCGGGTACGGCAGCCGGGCGGCATTCGGTTGCAGGTCGACATCGACCCGATCAGCTTCCTGTAGGCCCGCGGCCGTGCGGGTCGGTTGCGCCGCCGGGGGGAGTATGTTACGTATCCGGTGCCTCGGCGGGGGCTTCGCTTCCGTCGATTTTGTTTTTGAATTCCAATAGCTTGCCGGCGTTTCCGGCGCCTGACCGGAGCATCCCGTTGACGGCAGAAGCGAGCATCGTCTCCGGCCTCGCAGGCCGCTATGCGGTCGCGCTGTTTGACCTGGCGTTGCAGCGCGGCGAGGGCGACGCAGTGCAGGCCGATCTGGAGCAGATTGCCGAAATGATGGCGATGAGTGCCGACCTGTCCCGTCTGGTCCATAGCCCGCAGATCGGACCCGCCGACCAGGGGCGGGCGCTGGCAGCCGTGCTGGCCAAGGCCGGGATCACCGGCATCGCCGCGAACTTTGTCGGCGTCGTGACCGGGAATCGCCGCCTGTTTCTGCTGCCGCAGATGATCCGGCAATACCGCGCGCTTTTGTCGCAGCACAAGGGCGAAGTGGATGCGGAGGTGACCTCGGCCACCGAACTGAATGATTCCCAGATCGCCGCGCTCAAGGCGCAACTGGCGAAGGCCGTGGGCCGCGACGTGCGCCTTTCCGCCCGCGTCGATCCCGAGGTGCTGGGTGGACTGGTGGTGCGGGTCGGATCCCGCATGATCGATTCGTCGCTGCGCACCAAACTCAACAACCTTCAGCACACTTTGAAAGAGGTCGCCTGATGGACATCCGGGCCGCCGAGATTTCGTCGATCCTCAAGGAGCAGATTGCCGATTTCGGTACCGAAGCCGAAGTTTCGGAAGTGGGACAGGTACTGAGCGTCGGCGACGGGATCGCCCGCGCCTACGGCCTGGACAACGTGCAGGCCGGCGAAATGGTCGAATTCCCCGGCGGCGTGCGCGGCATGGCGCTGAACCTGGAATCCGACAATGTCGGCATCGTCATTTTCGGCGACGACCGCGGCATCCGCGAAGGCGACGTCGTCAAGCGCACCGGCACCATCGTTGACGTGCCGGTCGGCAAGGGACTGCTGGGCCGCGTCGTCGACGCGCTCGGCAATCCGATTGACGGCAAGGGCGCGATCGACGCGACCGAGCGCCGTCTGGCGGAATTGAAGGCGCCCGGCATCATCCCGCGGCAGTCGGTCAGCGAGCCGGTGCAGACCGGGTTGAAAGCGCTGGACGCGCTGGTGCCGGTGGGGCGCGGACAGCGCGAACTGATCATTGGCGACCGCCAGACCGGCAAGACCGCGGTGGCGATCGATACGATCATCAACCAGAAGACGGCGAACGCCGGAACCGACGAATCGAAGAAGCTGTACTGCATCTATGTCGCCATCGGGCAGAAGCGTTCGACCGTCGCGCAGGTGGTCAAGACGCTCGAGGAAGCGGGGGCGATGGAGTACACGATCGTCGTCGCCGCGACGGCGTCGGAGCCGGCTCCGTTGCAGTATCTGGCCCCCTATGCCGGGTGCGCGATGGGCGAATACTTCCGCGACAACGGCATGCACGCGCTGATCGTTTATGACGATCTGTCGAAGCAGGCGGTGGCATATCGGCAGATGTCGTTGCTGTTGCGGCGGCCGCCGGGCCGCGAGGCGTATCCGGGCGACGTGTTCTATTTGCATTCACGGTTGCTGGAGCGTGCGGCAAAGCTGAATGCGAAAAACGGCTCCGGCTCGTTGACCGCGTTGCCGATCATCGAGACCCAGGCCGGCGACGTTTCGGCCTATATCCCGACCAACGTGATTTCGATCACCGACGGCCAGATATTCCTGGAGACGAGTCTGTTCTTCCAGGGCGTGCGGCCGGCGATCAATGTCGGCCTGTCGGTCAGCCGCGTCGGCTCGGCGGCCCAGATCAAGGCGATGAAGCAGGTGGCCGGCACGATCAAGCTGGAACTCGCGAACTATCGCGAGATGGCGGCGTTCTCGCAGTTTGCGTCGGACCTGGATGCTTCGACGCAGCGGCTGTTGGCGCGCGGCGACCGGTTGGTGGAGCTGTTGAAGCAGAACCAGTATTCGCCGATGCCGGTGGAGGAGCAGGTGGTCGCGATCTTCTCCGGCGTGCGGGGCCATATCGACAAGATCAGGGTCGCGGATGTCACGCGCTTTGAGATCGCGCTGTTGCAGGACATGCGGGCCAACCATGGCGATCTGCTGGCGACGATTCGCGAAGAGCAGGCGCTGTCGGAGGCGACGACCGAAAAACTGAATACCGTGATCGGCGCGTTCGCCGCCAAGTTCGCCTGAACCGCCGACCCCGCGCGACATGTCGAGTCTCAGGGACCTCAAGAAGCGCATCGACACGGTAAAGTCGACGCGCAAGATCACCGCGGCGATGAAGATGGTCGCCGCGTCAAAGCTTCGTCGGGCGCAGGAGCAGGCGGAGGCGGCGCGGCCGTTTTCGGAGCATATGGCGCGAGTCATCTCGGCGGTGGCGTCAGGGATCCCGAAATCCGACGACTTGCCGAAATTGATGACCGGCACCGGCAAGGACGAGGTTGTGCTGATCGTATTGGCGACTTCGGAACGTGGCCTGTGCGGTGCGTTCAATTCCAGCCTGGCGCGCGCGGTTCGGATGCGAATCCGTGCCCTGACCGCCGCGGGCAAGCAGGTCAAGGTGCTGTGCGTCGGCAAGAAAGGCCGCGACATGCTGCGCCGCGAGTACGGCGCCAATATTATCGACTGGATCGACATGTCGGCGGTGCGGCGGCTGTCGTTCGGCGACGCAACACCGATCGCCGAACAGCTTGCGCAGCGGTTCGCGGATGGAGAATTCGATCGCTGTGTAATCTTTTTCAATGCGTTCGAATCGGTAATGACTCAGACCGTGACCGAGCAGCAATTGATTCCGGTGGCAGTCGAGAGCGGTGCCGCGCCCGCGCTTGCCGACGACGCCTCGTATGAGGCGGAGCCGGACGAAGCGCAGATTCTCGCCGATCTGTTGCCGCGCAATCTGGCGGTGCAGATGTTTCATGCGCTGCTGGAAAACGCCGCGAGCGAGCAGGGCGCGCGCATGACGGCGATGGACAGCGCGACCCGCAATGCCGGTGACATGATCGACCGGTTGGGATTGCAGTACAACCGGGCGCGGCAGGCGGCGATTACCACCGAACTCATCGAGATCATCTCGGGCGCCGAAGCCCTGTAGGCTTCGTCCCGGCAGTGGAGCAACGATATGAGCAATGACAGCAATGTCGTCGGGCGCGTGAGCCAGGTTCTGGGCGCGGTCGTGGACGTGGCGTTCGACGAGGGAATTCTGCCGGCGATTCTGAACGCCCTGGTATGCGACAACGGCGGCAAGAAGCTGGTGCTGGAGGTGGCGCAGCATCTGGGCCAGTCGACGGTCCGCACCGTGGCGATGGATACCACCGACGGGCTGGTGCGAGGGGCGAAGGTCACCGATACCGGCCAACCGATCCAGGTGCCGGTAGGGCCGAAGACCCTGGGCCGCATTCTGAACGTGCTGGGCGAGCCGATTGATGAGCGCGGCGACGTGGGCGCCGAGAAGACGATGCCCATTCACCGCGCCGCGCCGGAATTCGTCGACCAGTCGACCGAGCCGGAGATCCTGCTGACCGGCATCAAGGTCGTGGACCTGTTGGCGCCGTATGCCAAGGGCGGCAAAGTCGGGTTGTTCGGCGGTGCCGGAGTCGGCAAAACCGTCATCATTCAGGAACTGATCAACAATATCGCCAAGGCCCACGGTGGCGTTTCCGTGTTTGCCGGAGTCGGCGAACGGACCCGCGAGGGCAACGACCTGTATCACGAGATGCAGGAATCCGGGGTGATCAAGGTCGACGGCGAATCCAAGGCGGCGCTGGTGTTCGGGCAGATGAATGAACCGCCGGGCGCGCGCGCGCGGGTCGGCTTGTCCGGTCTGACGCTGGCGGAGTATTTCCGCGACGAGGAAGGCCAGGACGTGTTGTTGTTTATCGACAACATCTTCCGGTTCACCCAGGCGGGTTCGGAGGTGTCGGCGCTGTTGGGACGGATTCCATCGGCGGTGGGGTATCAGCCGACGCTGGCGACCGACATGGGAAATCTGCAGGAGCGCATCACGTCGACGACCAAGGGTTCGATCACTTCGGTGCAGGCGATCTATGTGCCCGCGGACGACCTGACCGACCCGGCGCCGGCGACGTCGTTTTCGCACCTGGATGCGACGACGACACTGAGCCGGGCGATCGCCGAGCAGGGCATCTATCCGGCCGTGGACCCGCTCGATTCGGTGTCGCGCATGCTGGACCCGCGCATTGTCGGCGAGGAGCACTACAACGTGGCGAGGCAGGTGCAGCAGATCTTGCAGACCTACAAGTCGCTGCAGGACATCATCGCCATTCTCGGCATGGACGAGCTGTCGGAAGAGGACAAGCTGACGGTGACCCGCGCGCGCAAGATTTCGCGGTTCCTGAGCCAGCCGTTCCATGTGGCCGAGGTGTTCACCGGCCAGCCCGGGGTGCTGGTGTCGCTGGAAGATACCATTCGCGGCTTCAAGGCGATCTGTGACGGTGAATACGACGATTTGCCCGAGTCCGCATTCCTGATGGTCGGCACCATCGAGGACGTGGTCGCAAAGGCGAAGCGCATGGCGGCCGAGGCCGCCTAGGCGGAATGGCCGACAAGGTTCAATACGATCTGGTGTCGCCGGAGCGCCTGTTGCGATCCGGCGCGGCCGATATGGTCGTCGTGCCGGGCGCCGACGGCGATTTCGGCGTGTTGCCGGGCCATGCGCCGGTGATCTCGACGATTCGGCCTGGCGTGATCGAAATTCACGAAGCCGGCGCCGAACCCTTGCGAATCTTTATTTCGGGCGGAGTCTGCGAGGTGTCCGCCGACCGCTGCACGGTGCTGGCCGACGATGTGGTTGCGGTGGCCGACATGGATCGAAGCGATCTGGAGCAACGGTTGAAGGATGCCGAGGAGGACCTTGCGATCGCCAAGAGCGACGCCGAGGCGCACCATGCCGCCGACGCCGTGACCCTGTTGAAGGATATGCTGCAGGCCGCCCGCTAGCAGTCTGTTGAAA
>JAQBXG010000123.1 GCA_027625125.1 Pseudomonadota bacterium | reverse complement strand
TGACGAGTTGGATCGCCCCGGAGAGGACCGGGGCGGCCCGGTTAGGCGTAGATGTCGACCTTACGGTCGCGCGCGGGCTCCGGCTCTGCGCGGGTATCGGTCGACGGCGGCGTTACCGCCTGGCTTGGTTTATCCTCTTGCGTGGATCGGCTTTCGGTTTGCTGATCCGGCGCCGGTGCGGTGCTCGGCCGCGGCGGGGCATCGGGAACGAGGGTCGAAACAGGACCCGCTGGTGATATGGACATCTGTTTACTCCTACCTGGAAATTCGTGTGAAAACCGGCCTTTAAAAGACTAGGGCCTCCACGCCTGTCCCGGCAAAATGGGACTGACTTCACGTTGCCAAGGATAACGATCACATCTGGCATGTCACGCGGGATCGCAACGGTTTTTGCCTGTTTTTACCCAAGAATTAGCGAAAGTTTTAGCGACCGACCGCGCATCCCCGTAAGGTCGGGTCATGAGCCAGGGATTCTCGACGATGGCGACGGCTGCTCCGGACACGCCCCTACAGGTGGCCGCCCTGCATGTTTTACGCACGGCCGCGCTCTGGGCAGCGCCTGGCGGCGCGCCCGAATCGCTGGACCGCGACGCGGCGGCGCGGCGCATCGATGCGACGCCGGCGCTGCTGTGCCACGCGCCATCGATCGCGCGCCGGCTAAACCGCGACCATGTGGTGGGTTACGACATATTGGAGCTGTTCGCCTTCGTGCGCCCGGCGCAGTTTACCTTGCCGACCTTGCACGGTGTCGCCCGCACCCTGGGCCTGGCCGGCGAATATGGCGCCGCGCCCCTGTCCCTGCTGCACGCCGTGGCAGGCCGCCTGCTGGGCGAGATTGCCGCCGATGACGGCGACCATGACGACGCCGTGGCGATCGCCCGCGATATGGCGCGCGCCGGATGGTTGTGGGGGCCGATCGTCCTAAACGCGCTCGGGGCCAATCCTCATTCCGACGCCGCAACCGGCACATCGAGCGCCTTGGCGGTCTGGCGCAATCTTCCCGAATGGGCCGAGATGGCGCCGGAGACGCCGCCGGGCAACGACCCTGTCGAACCTGGCGAAGCCCGCCAGCGCCTCGCCGATTTGCTCGGTGCCGACGCCGAACCCCGCCCCATGCAGGCCGATTACGCCTCCGCGGTCAGCGCCATGTTCGCGCCGCGGCCCGCACCCGACACGCCGAACTTTGTGCTTGCCGAAGCCGGCACGGGCACCGGCAAGACCTTGGGCTACATCGCCCCGGCCAGCCTGTGGGCCGAACGCAACGGCGCGCCCGTCTGGATCAGCACCTATACGCGCAACCTGCAGCGCCAGATCGACCAGGAACTCGACCATCTGTATCCCGACCCGCAGTTGAAGGCCCGGAAAGTGGTGATTCGCAAGGGCCGCGAGAACTATCTGTGCCTGCTCAATATGGAAGAGGCAGTCGGGCGGTTTCGCGCCTTGCGGCCGCACGATGCGGTCGGGCTCGGCCTGCTGGCCCGCTGGGCGGCGGTGACTCGCGACGGCGATTTCGGCGGCGACTTTCCCGCCTGGCTGATCGACCTGGTCGGTTCGGCGACCACTGTGGGGCTGTCGGACCGGCGCGGCGAATGTATCTATTCGTCCTGTCCCCATTACTCGAAATGCTACATCGAACACAGCGTGCGCCGCGCCCGGCGCGCCGATCTGGTGGTCGCCAACCACGCCTTGGTGATGATCCAGGCGGCGCTCGGCGACGATGACGGCCGCCTGCCCACGCGTTATGTATTCGACGAGGGCCACCATTTATTCGATGCGGCGGATTCGGCGTTCGGCGGGCGGTTGTCGGGCCAGGAAACCGCCGAACTGCGGCGGTGGTTGCTCGGGCCGGAAGGCGGGCGCCGGCGTCCCGGCGCGCGCGCCCGGGGGTTGCGCGAGCGCGTCGGCGATCTAATCGCCGCCGATGATGACGTCGCCCAGGCGGCCCTCGCCGCCGCCCTGACCGAAGCTCAAGGCCTGCCCGCACCCGGCTGGATGGCGCGGATAAACCAGACCGGCCCCGAGGGCCCGGCGGAGCATTTTCTCAGCGCCTTGCGTCAGCAGGTCTACGCCCGCGCCACGGCGCAACATGGCTTTTACAGTTTGGAAAGCGGCGTGCATCCGCTCGAACCCGCCGTCGGCGAGGCCGGACACCAGCTCGCGTCAGCGCTCGCCCGACTGGTGCGTCCCCTGCTGCAATTGCGCGACCGCTTGCGCCGCCGCCTCGACGTGGACGCCGACGAACTCGACAGCGCGACGCGCACCCGCATCGAGGCGGTTTGCCGGGGATTGGCCCGGCGCGGTGAAATGTTGATTTCCGGGTGGATCGACATGCTCGGCGCCCTCGAGGCCGAGACACCGGATATTTTCGTCGACTGGTTCGCCGTGGACCGAATCGACGGCCGCGATGTCGACGCCGGGATGTTCCGCCATTGGGTCGACCCGACCCTGCCGTTCGCCGAGACGGTGGCGAGCCGCGCCCACGGCATTCTGGTCACCTCGGCGACCCTGACCGGTCGCAGCGGCGACGTGGAGGCCGACTGGCATACCGCTGAGCGTCGCACCGGCGCGGTGCATTTACCGGCCCCGGCGATCCGCGTCCGGGTCACCTCGCCCTTCGATTACGCCGCCCAAACGCGGGTCATGATCGTCACCGACGTCCAGCGTAACGAACCGGATCAGGTCGCCGCGGCGTTGCGCGAATTGTTCCTGGCGGCCGGCGGCGGCGGCCTCGGCTTATTCACATCGATCGCGCGGTTGCGCCAGATCCACGCCCGTATCGTCGCGCCGCTCGAGGCTGCCGGCCTGCCGCTGTACGCCCAGCATGTGGACGCGCTGAACGTGGCGACCTTGATCGACATATTCCGGGCCGAGTCCAACGCCTGCCTGCTGGGAACCGATGCGGTACGCGACGGGGTCGACGTCCCCGGCGCCTCGCTGCGCCTGCTGGCCTTCGACCGAGTTCCTTGGCCGCGCCCAACTATTCTTCACAAGGCGCGCCGGGAGGAATTCGGCGGCCGTGTCTACGACGATATGCAAGCCCGGCTGCGTCTCTCCCAGGCCTATGGACGCCTCATTCGCCGCGACAGCGACAGGGGGGTTTTCGTCATTCTCGACAGCGCCATGCCATCGCGACTGCTGGGTGCGTTTCCCGAAGGGGTGGAGGCGCAACGGATCGGCCTGGTTGACGCGATCGAGGCGACAACGGCATTTTTCGCGGGCTAGCGAAGTCGCGTCGTCGTAAATATTGCGCCGATCGCTTGACGGCGGCGGCGCGAGGCGGCTTTATCCCGGTGACCCTCAAAGCATAGGAACTACAAGATGATCGATCACCAAGCGGCACTTATCTATGCCATGGTCATAGCGTCGGCGGCCGATAGCGATATGACCGATTCCGAGATGTCCCGGATCGGCGAAATTGTCAGCCATTTACCGGTTTTCCGGTCGTTCGACCTGAATCGATTGCCCGAAATCGCCAGCGACTGCGCGGTTCTTCTGTCCGACGAGGACGGTTTGGAAAATGCGTTTGAAGTCATGCGCGGCGCGCTGCCCGAGCGCCTGCGCGAAACGGCCTATGCGTTGGCCTGCGATGTGGTCGCGGCGGACGGCACGGCGGCGCAGGAGGAACTGCGCCTGCTCGAGATCATGCGTCACGCCCTCGACATAGACCGCCTCAACGCCGCCGCCATCGAGCGGGGCGCCGCGGCGCGTTACGCCGTCTCCTAGTCTTTCACAGCACGGGAGCGAACGGTCATGGCTGATTTGGTCGGGTGGAAAATCGGGCTGATCGGCCTCGGTCATATGGGACGGCCGATGGCCCGCGCCCTGCACAAGGCCGGTGCCGCCGTCACGGTCAGCAGCCGAAGCCCCGGCCCGGTGGCGCAATTGGCCGGCGAAGGCTTGGCCGCGGCCAGCACCGCGCGCGACGTCGCCGCGGCCGCAGATATCATCATCATCATGGTCACCGACACCGCTGGCGTCGATATGGTGCTGCACGGCCCCGACGGGGCGATCGCCGGCCTGACTGCGGGTAAAATCATTATCGATATGGGGACCACGAAGGTTCGCGAGACGCGCGAATGGGCGGCGGAAGTCGCCCAGGCCGGCGGCACTTATGTCGATGCGCCGGTCTCCGGCGGCCAGGTCGGCGCCGAACAAGGCACCCTGTCGATCATGGCCGGGTGCAGCGCCGACGCGCTGGAACGGGTGCGGCCCGTGTTCGAAGTGCTGGGGCGCAACATCACCCATATCGGCGACGTCGGCGCCGGACAGGTGGCGAAGACCGCCAATCAGTCGATCGTCGCGGTTACCCTGGCCGCGGTCGCCGAGGCGCTGACCCTGGCCCAGCGCGCCGGGGTCGATCCGGGCAAGGTGCGCGAAGCCTTGCAGGGCGGGTTCGCCGAATCGCGGGTTCTCGACTTGCACGGCGGGCGCATGGTCGAACGCATGTTCGAACCCGGCGGACCGGCCCGGGTGCAGCTCAAAGACGTCAATCAGGCGCTCGAGCTGGCCGCGCAAGTCGGTCTCAAGACACCCACCCTGAGCAACGTCCAGACGCTCTGGCAGAAAATGATCGACCATGGCTGGGGCGATCTCGACCAGGCCGGCATCATCCGGGTGATCGAAGAATTGTAGGCGGGCCCCTCGCTTCGTGAAAGCGCTGCTCTCCTGTCGCTATTAGACTTAGGTTTGCTGGGGAAAAGACGCCTCATCCTTAGCCTTTCGAAGGATGGGCGGGTTGATCCTCGTGCTTCGGCAAACTCAGCGTGAGGATCGGAAAAATCGGGTCTTATCGCAACAATGCCGCACCCGGCAGAACGTTCAGTCGCTAGTCCGACCGGCGCGAAGAACCCAGACGCGGCGGTAAGCCGATCAGCACTTGCAGGGCGGCCTTGAACATTTCCGCGTTATCGCCCAGCGCGGCAAAAAAATTTTCATCGACGGCACGAACCTCCGGTTCCAGTATCGTGATTATCCGCCGGCCGCGATCGGTTAAATAGAGCGCGCGCGAGCGCGCGTCAGCGCCGGGGGCGCGGCGCAGATGACCGCCCGCCTCCAACTGTCGCAGCACCTGGGACGCCATTGTCGTGTCGACACCGCAATATTTCGCCAGCGCCTGTTGGGTCGTCGGCAGGGGTTGGGCAACCGCATGCTGTTCCAAATGGCGTAGCCCCAACAGCAGAACGAACTGGGCCTGGGTTACGCCCCGCGCCTTCACCACACCCCGGACATCGCGCTGCCAGGCGTTCGCCGTCCGCCAGAGCAGGATACCCGGGCTGTCGTCGGGGCCGCGCCGGCGCGCATTGCCA
>JAQBXG010000122.1 GCA_027625125.1 Pseudomonadota bacterium | reverse complement strand
ACAACCTTAATCGAGTGAATCACGCTTCGATCCAACGAGCCACGGGTTTTTCAACAGCCTGCTAGACCTCTCCATCTTGTTCGCGATAACCGGTTTTCGTTTCGAAAACACTAACTCTCCGCATCACGCAAGGCAACCATATGTTGAGTCGACAAGCCACCTAGGGGCTACATCTGGCAAAATGTGCAGAACACAACAGGAACAGTACGCGCCTTGGTCGTCCACCGCAAGAGGGGCAGAAACTGCCCCGCGGGGACGCCATTTGCCGTGGCGAAGTCGGCGGAAATCCTGCGCAAATTCGTTAACACGCTGATTTTCCTCAGGTCGGCGGCTGGCACGCGGATTGCTGGTTTTGGGGGGCAAACCGCGCCGTTTCCCGCCCCGCCGCGCCGCGGTCCGTGGGCCAGCCTTGAGGATCGGATGAGCCAGACCACCGCCGCTATCGTCGCCGCCCCCGCCGCCGCCACTGACGAGCACAGCACCGGATCCGTTCCGGCCAGTGCGCGGACCCCGGAGCCCGGCGCCGAATTCGATCCCGCACAGATCTACGACCTGAAGCGCATCGCCCGGAAATACGACCTGAAGAAGATGACCGGACCCGATGCCGTGCGGCTCGCCTCGGAACTGGTCGCCGCCGGCTTCGAGGAATCCGACGCGCTGGCGGTGACGCTGCCGATTTCCAGCCGCAACCTTCTCGACCGCATCGGTCGCGTCGGCCGCGCCCCGCGCATCGAGCATTGGACCGACCTGATGGCCTACCACGTGACCCAGCTCGAAAGCGCGCACGAGATGCGCGCCGAGCCGCAACGGGTCGACCAGCTCGCCCGCCTCGTCGTCCTCGCCCAGACCCTGTCCGAAGCCGGCGCCTGACTCCGCCCTGCTCCGGCCTAGGCGGCTTCGGCGCCGAGCCGGTCCAGACAGGCGGCGCGGTCCGGGGTGAAATCCTCGCCGATCCACCACGCCTCCACCGCCGCCAGCGCCGCGCCGACCGCCGCGCCATTCAGCCCCAGCGCCAGCGCATCGTCGCCGCCCAGCGGGAACACCGGCGGCGTCCAGCGATCGGGAAACGTCAGCACCTCGCGCCAGCCCGGATGGGTGCCGATCGCGTCCTCGGCCCAGCGCAGATACACATCGTCGCGGAACTTCTCGCGCCCGACCGCATACAGCGCCCGCCGCAACACCCGCTCGTCCGCCGTCGGCGATACCGGCGGCAACGCCGCCAGTCCGGCCAGCCGGTCCCGGTTCCGATTCGACAACCGCAACACCTCCGCCCGCGCCCGAATCGCCTCCGGCTCCGCCCGCAACAGCGCCGCCAGCCGCCGCACCGGGTCGGGATCGTCGCCGTCCCGCCGGCTCAGATGCGCAAGCCGCGCGAAATCCGTCGCCTCCGGCGCGATGCGGTCCAGCACCCCGGCTTCGTGCATCAACTGCACCACCGCCGCCGGCGCGGCGGCCCCCAGCAGCCGCAGCAGTTCGTGGGCGATGCGCTCGCCGGAAAGCCGGGCGATGCCCGACGCATGCTCGCGGCACGCGGCCATCGCCTCGGCGTTCGCCGGCGGTGACCCGTAATAGGCGAAGAAGCGGAAGAACCGCAGGATGCGCAGATAGTCCTCGGCGATGCGCGCCGACGCATTGCCGACAAAGCGGATGCGCCCGGCGTTCAGGTCCGGCAAGCCGCCGGTGGGGTCGTACAGCGTGCCGTCCGGGTCGGCATACAACGCGTTGACGGTAAAATCCCGCCGCGCCGCGTCGGCGGCCCAGTCGTCGGTGAACGCCACGGTCGCATGACGCCCGGTCGTCTCGGTGTCGACCCGCAACGTCGTGATCTCGAACGTGCGGCCGCCGCTGATCGCCGAAACCGTGCCGTGGGCGATGCCGGTCGGAATCGCCTTCAGCCCCGCCGCCGCCAAAAGGTCCGACACCGTGCCGGGATCGTCGGGGGTGGCGATGTCGACCTCGCGGAACTCCCGTTGCACGACAGAATCGCGCACGCAGCCGCCGACGAAGCGCACGGTCTGGCGCTTCGCCGTCAGCGCGCCGACGACCAGCCGCACCTCGCGCGACTGCATCCACGGTTGCGGCCCCAGCTTGCCGGCCGGCCGCATCTCAGGGGCGGATCTCGCCGGGAATGAGTACTCCATCGATGATTCGCGACGGAACATAGGTTCCGCCCTTTTCCTGCCCCTGCATCAGTCCAAGCGCGAACAGGCTGCCCAGCACCAGCGCAACTCCGGCGACGGACAGCCACATCAGCGGCGCGTCCTTCCATCCGGGTTCATTCTCGTGGCCGCGGGCGCGCCGCCGCGCAATCGCCAGCCAGACGCCGTAGACGACGAACGGCAGCAGAAACAGCAACCCATAGCGCAGAAACTTGGCGATCATTCCGCCAGCCTCCCGGCCAGGTTGACCAGCATCCCGGCGGTCGCGCCCCAGATGCGCCGCCCCTGCCACTCCATCACCCAATACGAACGCAACGCGCGGCGCAGTTGCCGCGATTCGCGGCGATGGTTGGCGGGGTCCAGCACGAACGCCAGCGGCACCTCGAAGACATCGGCGACTTCGTCCTCACACAGCACCAGGCGGAATCCCGCCCGCACAAAGCCGACGACCGGCGTCACCAGGAATCCGGTGCCGGTTGCATAGTCGCCCAGGCGTCCGGCGACGGTGACGTATTCGGCGCCGATGCCGACTTCCTCGCGCGTCTCGCGCAACGCCGCCGCCACGGCGTCGGCGTCCCCGGCCTCGATGCGCCCGCCGGGAAAGCTGATCTGTCCGGGGTGGTCAGGCAGCGTGTCGGTGCGCACGGTCAGCAATACGGTCGCCCCGCCGTCGCGCGCCACCAGCGGCACCAGCACCGCCGCCGCGGTCAGCGGCCGGTCCGCCGGCGCGAAATCGACATCGCCCGGCGCCGCGCTGTCGACCGGCGCCGCCAGACGCGCCGCGACCCGTGCATGCCAATCGGTCGCCTGCCACATAACCAACATGTAGCGGTGCCGGCGCGGATATGCCACCTCTGCCTGCCGCAAACCCGCGCGGCATCACAACGGCGTTGGTTTACGGGGGTCTATGCGGGTGATAGAACCGAATCCGTTGCGAACCGCGCCGCCCGGGCCGCGTACTGGTGTCGCGCCGGCGGTGCGGTGACCGGTCACAGGAGCGGAATTCTTGGGTATTCCACACGAAGTCCGGCCAGCCGAAGGCCCTTCCCCGGCCGCCGCGCTCGAAGAGATCGAGGCGCTGGGCGACCGCCTGCGGGACGTAAAGGCCGCAATCGGCTCGTACATCTTTGGCCAGGACGCGGTGGTCGAGGAAAGCCTGATCACGTTGCTGGCGGGCGGCCACGCGCTCCTGATCGGCGTGCCGGGTCTCGCCAAGACGCGCCTCGTCGAAACTCTGGGGCGGGTTCTGGGCCTGTCGGAAAAGCGCGTGCAGTTCACCCCCGACCTGATGCCGGCCGACATCCTCGGGTCCGAGGTCCTCGAGGAACCCGAAAGCGGTCGCCGCGCCTTCCGCTTCATCGAAGGCCCGGCCTTCTGCCAGTTGCTGATGGCCGACGAAATCAACCGCGCCAGCCCGCGCACCCAGTCGGCGCTGCTGCAGGCGATGCAGGAGCACGAAGTGTCGGTCGGCGGCACCCGCCATCCGCTGCCGCACCCGTTCCATGTGCTGGCGACTCAAAACCCGCTGGAGCAGGAGGGCACCTATCCGCTGCCCGAGGCGCAGCTCGACCGCTTCCTGCTGCAAATCGACGTCGGCTACCCGGACGCCGCCGCCGAGCGCGCGATGCTGCTGGCGACGACCGGCCAGGGCGAGACGCGCCCCGCCGAGGTGATGAACGTCGACGAGTTCGAGGCCGCGCAACGCCTGGTGCGCCGCATTCCGGTCGGCGACAAGGTCGTCGACGCGATCCTGCACCTGGTCCGCAGCGGCCGACCCGAATCGTCGACGCTGCCCGAGATCAACCGCCACGTCGCCTGGGGACCGGGTCCGCGCGCCAGCCAGTCGCTGATGCTGGCGGCGCGGGCGCGGGCGTTGCTCGACGGCCGCCTGTCGCCCTCGGTCGACGACGTGCTGGCGCTGGCCGGCCCGACCCTGCGCCACCGCATGGCGCTCAATTTTTCCGCCCGGGCCGACGGCGTGACGATGGACAGCGTCATCCAGCTTCTGTGCCAGCCGCTCGGCTGAACCCAGTGACCGACATCGCCGCCCGCCAGCGCGCGGAGGACCTGGCCTCGACGCTGCCGCCCCTGCTGGTCGCGGCCGAGCGGGTCGCGGCGACCGTCGCCCAGGGCGTCCACGGCCGACGCCGGGTCGGCACCGGCGAAAGTTTCTGGCAATTCCGGCGCTACCAGGCCGGCGATGCGGCGTCGGTGATCGATTGGCGGCAGTCGGCCCGGACCGACCGCCTGTTCGTGCGCCAGCACGAGTGGGAGGCGGCGCAAAGCGTATGGCTGTGGCGGGATTCGTCGCCGTCCATGCAGTATCGCTCGCACGGCGCCGAAACGACCAAGGCCGACCGGGCGACGCTGTTGTTGCTGGCGCTGTCTGCGCTGTTGGTGCGAGGCGGCGAACGGGTCGCCCTGCTAGGGGACGGTCGGCGTCCGGCGGCGGGCGGCGCGGCGCTGGCCCTCATCGCCGACGCGGTGACCGCCGCCGACCGCGATCCTGGTCAAAGCCTGCCGCCGCGGGAGGCGCTGCCGCGCCATGCGGAAGTCGTGCTGATCGGCGATTTCCTGTCGCCGGTCGAAGAGCTGGAGCAGCTTGTGCGGCATTTCTCCGAGCGCGGCATTGCCGGGCATCTGCTCCAGGTGCTCGACCCGGCCGAGGAAGACCTGCCGTTCACCGGCCGGGCCGAGTTCGTCGGCGCCGAGGGCGAAGGTTCGATGGTCGCGGGGCGCGTCGAAGCGCTGCGCGCCTCCTACGACCTCCGCCTCCGCGCCCAGCGCGAGGCGTTGGGCCGCCTAGGCCGCAACGCGCGCTGGACCTTCACCACCCATCGCACCGACCGGCCGCCGCAGGTGCCGCTGCTGGCGCTGTACGAATCCCTCGCCCGCCGCATCGTCTAGACTGCGCGCATGCTGATCCTGGGCAGTCTCGCCTTCGCCGCTCCGTGGATGCTGACGGCGCTGGCCGCGTTGCCGGCGCTGATCTGGTTGATGCGGGTGACGCCGCCGGCGCCGCAGCGCATCCGCTTTCCGGCCATCCGGCTGTTGTTCGGCCTGCACAGCGACGAGCAATCCGCCGCCCGCACGCCGCTGTGGCTGTTGATTCTGCGGGCGCTTGTGGCGGCGTTGGTCATCGTCGCGCTGGCGCGGCCGATCCTCAATCCCGACACCACCCTCGTCGGCGACGGCCCGGTGCTGCTGGTCGTCGACG
>JAQBXG010000121.1 GCA_027625125.1 Pseudomonadota bacterium | reverse complement strand
CGGCATGGCGGAGGAAGTGCCGTTGCCGGACGGAATCGACGGCAGCGCGTGGCCGGCGCCGCTGGCGGCGATGTTTCGCGGCGACATCGGGCCGGGGTTGGCGATCACCGCCGCCCCGGACGGCGAGGCCGACGGACATTTCTTTGTCGGCGAATTTCACCTGCTTGGCGGCAACCGGCAGGCGGCAGCGGAACAGTTTCGCCGCGCGATCGAATCCGGCGACGAATCGTCCCATGCGTTCGACTGTGCGCGCGCCGAATTGGAGCGCCTGGCGGGGTGACGCCTATTCGGCGGGCACGGGATCGGGCGCGGCGCCCGCAGCGCTGCCGAGGGCGGCGCGGGTGGCCTTGCGCTTGCGGCGCTGGATCAGCGGCGGACAGCGCTGGTCGTCGTAGTAATCCACCTGGCAATCCAGGCATTGCAGGCATTCGTTCAGGTTGATCTCGCCGGAGGGCGCGATCGCGCCCAGTGGACAGTCGGCCTCGCAGATGCGGCACTCGGTCCCGCACTGGGGCTTGCGCTTCAACCAGTCGAACATGCGCAAGCGCCCGGCGATGCCGAGCGATCCGCCGAGCGGGCACAGGAACCGGCAGTACGCGCGCTCGACAAACAGTCCGGCGCCAAGCAGCACCAGCGCGTAGACGACGAACGGCCATTCGCGGGCCAGCTTGACCGAGATCACGGTCTTGAACGGCTCCAGCTCGGCAGCGCGGTCGGCGAGTTCGACCGAAAAGAACACCAGCCCGAGGATCACCACCGCGGCCAGGTACTTGACCGCCCACAGGCGTTCCTGCAGCACCGGCGGCACCGTCACCTGGGGGATGCGCAACAGGCGGGCGGCGCGGTTCAGCAGTTCCTGCAGCGCGCCGAACGGACACAGCCAGCCGCAAAACACGCCGCGGCCGATGACGAACAGCGTCAGCGCCGTATAGACGGCCAGCACGAAGATCAGCGGGTCGAGCAGGAACGTCTCCAGCCCGGTGCCGGTAAACGGCGCTTGCAGATAGGCCCACAGGTTGACGACCGAAAGCTGACCGCCCATGAAGAAACCGAGCCAGCCGAGGGTGAACGCGAGGACGCCGACCCTCACGGTGGTGTAGAGGCGGCGGCGGCGGACCAACTGTTCCTGGAACAGGAACACCGACGTCACGACCAGCAGCAGTGCGGCCAGAATCGAAAGATCGACCTCGGAGGCCGTCCATGCCTCGACCCACGCCGGCACCGGCTCCGGCGGCGGCATCAGGATGTGGATGCCCGGCAGCTGATAGGTCATCGAATGTGCGACGACCATCGGCTCGCCGGCCTTGGTCGCTCCCGGCACCATCAGCACGACGTCGAACGGTTGCAGCGGGTCCAGCCCGGCATCCGGCCCAAGGTAAAAAGTCATGCCGTCGCGGAACGTGAACCCGGCGCCGCTGCCCATGCGCCGGTACGTATCGCGGGTGAACCGGAATTCGCGTTCGCCCTGGACGATCTTGAACAACGTGAACTGGTAGTCGTTTTCCGCCTGGAAATGGGAATTGTCGGCGTAGGAGAACAGGCCGTTGGAGCCGAGGAAGATGGTTACGCCGCCTTCGGGTTGTTGCTCCAGCGCGGTTTCCGCGCGCCGGTCGCCGTAGATGTTGCTGGCGATCGTCGGCAGCGTCAGCATCGTCACGGTAAGATCGATAAAGGCGTCGTCCATCGTCTGCGCGCCGACAAAGCTTTTTTCCGGCCGGGCGCCTTCGCCGCCCGCCTTTTCGAACATGCGGATGATTTCGCGAATCGAAACCCGGGAGCTGACGATGGAACCGGCGGCGCGAAGCTCGTCGAGGGTCATCGGCACAAAGCCGGCGCGATCCAGCGTCGGGACTTCGACCGGGTTGCTGAGGGTGCCGGTCACGTGCCCGGCATGGACCAGGCGCGCGGCGTTCTGCACCCCCGTCCGCATCGCCCGGCCGCTGACGGTGGCGCGATTCAGGGCGTCGGGGCGGATGGCCCGGAAATTGTCTAGCGTCGCGGCGCCAAATCCGGCGATGTAACCGTCGAGCTGTTCCTGGGGCACGCCACGGCCGACGATGGCTTCGTGGTGGGCGAGCAGGACCGCGCCGGTGATCGACCCGTCGAGACGCATGCCGGCGATGAGGTCGAACGCGTGTCCCGAATAGCCAGTGGCGTTTACGGTGTCCTTTGTCGAAAAGACGTAGCCGACGACCTCGCCGCCGATCTTGACGGCGAGCGCCGGCGGCCGCCCGCCGATCGGTTCAACCTCCTCGGCGCCCGGAAACGCTTTTTCGAGCGCCGACGGCGATAGCCGACCTTTCAGTTCCTGCGCCGCGGCGGCAAACGCATCGGTCTGCTGCGCCGCCGCAGGACTGTGCCCGAGCGTGAACACCAGCGCCAGCACGGCGACCACGACGGCCAGCGGCCGAACCTGCGCGAACTCTCCCATCACCCCCACCATTCCAACGGCAAGCGAACAACCGGCAACAGGATCGTCAATCAGGTTCCAGACCCCGGCAAAACCGGAACAAGGCGCTTACTCCGCCGGTACCGCCTCCGGCAACGCGGCTCCCGACGCCACCGCCCGCGCCTGCTTGCGCTTGCGGCGCTGGATCAGCGGCGGGCACTTGCTTTCGTCGTAATAGTCCGCCTGACAGTCCAGACATTGCAAGCACTCGTTCATGTTGATCTCGCCGGTCGGCGTGATCGCCCCCATCGGACAGTCCGCCTCGCAGATGCGGCACTGGGTCCCGCACTGGGGTTTGCGCTTCAGCCACTCGAACATGTGGGCGCGGCCGAAGAACGCGAGCGAACCGCCCAGCGGGCAAAGGAAGCGGCAATAGGCGCGCTCGACGAACAGGCCCACCGCCAGCAGCGCCAGCGCATAGGCGACGAAGGGCCATTCGCGATCCAGCTTGACGGATATGACGGTCTTGAAAGGCTCGACCTCGGCCACGGTTTCCGCCGTGTTGATCGATATAAATGCGAGCCCCAGAATCGCCATCGCAAGCAGATACTTGACCACCCACAGGCGTTCCTGGACGACCGTCGGCACCTTGACCTGCGGAATGCGCATCAGGCGCGCGGCGCGGTTCAGCAGTTCCTGTAACGCGCCAAACGGACACAGCCAGCCACAGAACACGCCCCGCCCCAGCACGAACAGGGTCACGGCGGTGTAGACGACGACGACGAAAATCAACGGATCCAGAATGAACGCCGTCCAGCCCGCGCCGATGAACGGCGCCTGCAGATAGGCCATCACGTTGACCACCGAGACCTGACCACCGGCCCAGAAGCCGAGCCACCCGAGCGTGAACGACAGCACCCCGACGCGCACCACCGTGTACAGGCGGCGGCGGCGCACCAGTGCGTCCTGGAACAGGAACACCATGGTCACGACGATCAACAGGCCGGCGAGTATCGAAAGATCGACCCGCTCGGCCGTCCAGGCCTGCACCCATTCCGGGATCGGCGGCGGCGGCGGCAACAGCTTGTGGCGGTTCGGCAGCACATACGAAAACGACTGCTCGATCCAGATGTCCTGACCGGCGCGGGTTCCCGGCATGCCCAACACGATTTGCCACGGCGCCAGCGAGTCGAAGCCGCTATCGGCCGGCAGGAAGAACACCATCACGTCGCGGTGGCTTTGCGCCGGGCCGTTGCCGACCGACATGCGTGCGTACCTATCCTTCGTGAACCTGTACTCGGCGCCGTTCTGCACGAACTTGAACTGGTCAAACTCGTAATTGTTCGCCTGGCTGAAATGGCTGTTGGAGGCGAACGAATAGGTGCCGCTCGCGGCCATGTAGAACATCAGGCCGCCTTCGCCCTGGATTTCGAGCATCTGGCGGTAGCGCCGGTCGCCGAGAAAATTAGCGCCGATCGAGGCCGGGGTCAGCAGCGCGGTGTAGATGTGGGTATACAGGCCGTCGTCGCCGTCGCGCATGCGGCGCGCCGGGCGCGCGCCTTCGCCCGCCGCCGCTTCGAACAGGTCGAGCGCCTGGCGGTTGCTGAGTTCAAAGTCTATGATCGAGCCGCCGGCAAGGAGCTCATCCCAGGTCAGCGGAAAGAATCCGTCACGGTCCAGCGCCGGTTCGGTCACCGGTCCGACGCCGCCCATGACGTGCTGGTTGTAAACAAGCTGCGTCGCGTTCTGCAGCCCGGCGCGCATCAAGCGGCCGCTGGTTGTCGCCCGGTTCAACGTGTCGGGCCTCACCATCCGGAAATCGTCGACGGTGGCGGCGGCAAACCCCGCGACGTATTCGCCGAGTCGTTCTTCGGGCACGCCGCGGCCGATGATCGCTTCGCGATGGTACAACAGCGCAGCGCCGGTCAGGTTGCCCGCAAGGTCGACACCGGCGACAAGGTCGAACGCAACGCCGGCGTATCCGGTGGCGTTCACCGTGTCTCGGGTCGAATAGACGTAGCCGGCGACTTCGCCGGCGATCTTGACCACCAGCGCCGGCGGCCGCCCTTCTTCCCACTCCAGCTCCTCGGCGCCGGGGAAGATCTGCTGTAGCGCGCCGGGATTGGCGTTGATGCGAACCAGCAGGTCGCCGTCGATCAACTCGCCGCCTTCGCGACCCGCCGCCAGCGAAGCGCCCGACCCCGCCACGGCCATCAAGGCCACCGCGAGCAGCACGCGGATCACGGCGCGCGCAAACCCAAATCTCAAGGCGAAGCCCTCCATAACCCCCGGCATGCGGGCCAACCACCGACCGGCGGCCACGCAAAGTGCCCGGACCCTAGCACAATGCGGTCGGCCTCCAAGCCAAAATGGACCGGGACCCTTGCCGAGCGGCCCCGGCCGGACTACATGCACGGTCGAGACTGGCACTCTCAGCCGAGAGTGCCAGCGTCACCAGCATCGGAGGCAAGAATGAAGTTTCGGCCATTGCACGACCGCGTTGTCGTTCGCCGGCTTGAAGAAAAGAGCCGCTCCGCCGGCGGCATCATCATACCGGACACCGCCCAGGAAAAGCCAAACACCGGCGAGGTGGTCGCGGTGGGGCCTGGGGCCCGCGATGAAAAAGGCAAAGTCGTGCCGCCCGCGGTAAAGGCCAAGGACAAGATCCTGTTCGGCAAGTGGTCCGGCAACGAGGTCCTGATCGACGGCGAGGATCTGTTGATCATGAATGAGTCGGATGTAATGGCGGTGATCGAGGACTAGGTCCCGGTCGGCGCGGCAGGATTTTTCAGCGAGGAAAGACATGGCAGCGAAAGAAGTACGATTTGGCTTCGAGGCGCGGGAGAAGGTCCTGCGCGGTGTCGACATTCTGGCGAACGCGGTTCGGGTTACGCTGGGTCCGAAGGGACGCAACGTATTGTTGGAGAAGTCGTTCGGCGCGCCGCGGATCACCAAGGACGGTGTATCGGTGGCGAAGGAGATCGAGCTTTC
>JAQBXG010000120.1 GCA_027625125.1 Pseudomonadota bacterium | reverse complement strand
CCGAAGCGGCGGCGGCGCCGGTGGAACCAATTGCGCCGCCGGCGGAAGCAATCGCGCCGCCACCGCCCCTGGCCGCCGAGGAGCCGCTGTTGCTGATTCCGCCGCCGCCTGCGCCCTAGGGTCGGCCGGGCAGTCCAAGCAGCCGCTCCGCCGTCGCGGCATCGAGATCGGCCACCGGCCCGCGCCACGCCGCCGCGCCCCGCACCAGGATCGTCACCTCGGGGCAAAGCCTGCGAATTTCCGCCAGCGACGTGTCGATGACCACGAGGCCGACGCCCCCGGCGCGCAGGTCGGCCAGCAACTCCCAGACGCGGGCGCGCAACGGCGGCGCCAGGCCCTCGGTGGCCTCGTCCAGAATCAATAACCGCGGGCCTGTCACCAGCGCCCGGCCGATCGCCAGCATCTGCTGTTCGCCGCCGGACAGGTGCGCGCCGGCGGCATCGGCGCGGGCGGCAAGCTCGGGGAACAGCGCCCACACCTGTTCCGGCGTCCAGCGCGGCCCTTTGGTGCGGCGCGGCGCGAACGCGGTCAGATTCTCGCGCACCGTCAGGGTCGGAAAGATCCGCCGCCCCTCCGGCACGACGGCGATGCCGAGCGGCGCCAGCCGGTGCGGCGGCAGGTCGGCCAGTTCGCGACCGTCGAATCGAATGCTTCCGGTCCGCCACGGGGTCTGCCCGGCGAGCGCGCGCACCGTCGTCGTCTTGCCCATGCCGTTGCGGCCCAGCAGCGCCATCGCGCCGCCCGCCGGCAGCGACAGCGACAGGTCCGTCAGCACCGGCGCGGCGCCATACCCCGCTGACACGCGGTCCAGCTCCAGCAGCGGGGTCACGGTGCGGCACCATTGCCGAAGGACTCCCGCGCCGCCGGGTCGGCGCGGACCGCTGCCGGGTCGCCGGACGCGACGACCTCGCCGCGCGCCAGAACCGTGACCCGGTCGGCGATCGCGAACACGGCGTCCAGATCGTGTTCCACCATCAGCACCGCGATGCCCGCGCCGCGAATCAGGTCGCGCACGAACAGGGCCTCCGCACTCCCCAGTCCCGCGAACGGCTCGTCCAGCAACAGTACGCGCGGGCCGGTCGCCAGCGCCATCGCCAGCTCCAGTTGCCGGTGTTCGCCGTGGGACAGGTCTTCGGCGAGGTCATCCGCGCGCTTCCCAAGTCCGACCCGCGCCAGCAGCGCCAGGGTCCGCTCGCCCGCGTGCCGCGCCGCCGCCGCGCCGGGCAGCAATGCCGTGGCGATGCCGACGCCTGCGCGAACGCCGAAGGCGACGTTGTCGGCGGTGGACATGCCGCGAAAATTGCTGCTGATCTGGTACGCCCGCCCTATGCCCGCCCGCACCCGCGCCGGCACCGGCAGCTCGGATACGTCACGGCCGGCCAGAACCACGCGGCCCGCGTCCGGCTGCACTTCGCCAAAGATCATCCGCAGCAACGTCGTCTTGCCGCTGCCGTTGGCGCCGATGACCGCGTGAACCTCGCCGTCCCGCACGTCCAGATCGACATCGCGCACCGCGACGACGCCACCGAAGCGGCGCCGCATTCCGCGCACCGACAGCACCGGCTCAGTCACGGGTCCGTCCGTCGATCCAGCCGGCGATGCCGCCGCGCGCAGCCAGCACGACGATCACCAGCACCGGCCCGAACACCAGATGCCAGCGGGTCGTGTACCCGGACAGCAGCTCCTCCAGGGCGACAAAGGCCGCCGTCCCGAACAGCGGCCCGGCCACGGCGCCCGCACCGCCGACCAGAACCATGGCCACCAGTTCGGCGGACCGCGACCAGCCCATCGCGGCCGGGCTGACGAACGCCGTGTGAAAAGTCGTCAGCGCCCCCGCCAGCCCGCACACCGCGCCGCTGGCGGCGAACGCCAGCAACCGTACGCGGGGCAGGTCGATTCCGGCCGCGGCGATGCGGTCCTCGTTGACCGCGCCGCCTCGCAGCGCCATGCCGAACGGCGTTGCGCGCACCCAGGCCGTGGCCGCCGTCGCGGCGGCCAGTAGCGCGAACACCGCGTAATAGAACCCGGCGTCGCCGGCAAACGTCGCCGGCACATTGATGCCGTCATCGCCGCCCAGCGGCTCCAGCGCCGCCGCGAAAAAAAACAACATCTGCCCCAGCGCCAGCGTGACCAGGATAAACGCGATCCCACGGGTGCGCAGGCTGATCGCGCCCATCGCGAACGCCGCCAGGGTCGCCGCCGCCACGGCCCAGAACGTCTGCGTCCACGCGCCGCCGCCCGTCTGCAACGCGACGATGGCGGCGGCATACGCGCCGACCCCGACCAGCGCCGCGTGGCCGAACGACGGCATTCCGCCGATCCCCAGCACCAGATTCAGGCCGGTCGCGGCGATCGCCAGGATCATCAGCCGCGTCAACAAGAACAGCACGAACGGCTGGGCGGTCGCCGCCGCCAGCAGCGGCGCCGCCGCCAGCGCCATCAGCAACACAGTCACCGCCACGACGGCGGGGGAAGGGCGGGTCATCGCCGCGGCGCCGGGAATAGTCCGTCCGGGCGCGCCCACAGGAACGCCGCCATCGCCACGTACACTACCATCGACGACAGCGCCGGCGCCGCCGTATCGGCCGCTTCCGGCGACAGCACGGCGGCCAGCAGTTCCGGCAGCGCCGCCCGTCCGGCGGTGTCCAGGATTCCCAGCGCCAGTGACGCGGCCAGCGCCCCGCGCATCGATCCCAGGCCGCCAAGGACGACGACGACAAACGCCAGCACCAGAATGTCGTTGCCCATGCCGCTTTGCACGGTCAGCAGCGGCGCGGTCAGAATCCCCGCCAGTCCGGCCAGCGCCGCGCCCAGCGCAAACACGCCGCGAAACAGCAGCGGCAGGTTGACCCCCAACGTCTGCGCGGTTTCGGGATCGGCGGCGCCGGCGCGAATCCATGCCCCCGTCCGGGTGCGGGCAACGACGATTCCCAGCCCGGCGGCCACCAAACCTCCGGCGGCCAGAATCACCAGCCGCCATACCGGCACCGCCAAATCCGGCAGCAACTGGACGCCCGCCGCCAGTCCCGGCGGCAGCGCCAACGTCAGCCCGGCCGGCCCCCAGACCAGCGGCGCCAGTTCGTCAAAGAACAGCACGATCCCGAAGGTCGCCAGCAACTGGTCCAGCGGCTCGCGCCGGTACAGCCGCGCGATCACCAACCGCTCGACCACCAGCGCGACGGCGGTGGTCGCCGCAAGCGCCAGCACCGCCCCGGCCATCAGCGAGCCGGTCCACGACGCAAAGGCGACGACAAAATACGCGCCCAGCATGTAGAACGACCCGTGGGCCAGGTTCACGACCCGCATGACGCCGAACACCAGCGTCAACCCGGCCGCCACCAGGTACAGCAGCACCCCCAGTTGCAGCCCGTTGAGCAGTTGCTCGAACGCCAGAGTCAACGGGCCGGCGCTACGGCGTCATCGCGCATTGGCCCGCATACGGGTCGCGGTGCGCCGTATACACCTTGTCGACCACCCGCGTGCCAAAGCCCCCGTCCTCGGTCCGCACGACTTCGCGCAGATAGAAATCCTGGATGGGAAAATGATTGTTGTTGAACGCGAAGTCGCCGCGATTGGACTCGAAATCCGCCGCCTCCAGCGCCCGGCGCAGCGCATCCTTGTCGTCGAGGTCGCCGCCGGTGGCCTCGACGGCGCTCCGGATCAGCATCGCCGCGTCATACGCCTGCGCCGCATAGAACGAAGGCGTGCGCCCGGTCCTGGCGCGGAACCCGTCGACAAATCGCCGGTTCGCGGCATTGTCCAGGTCCGGCGACCAATGCTGGGTCAACAGCAAACCCTCGACCAGCGGCCCGATCACGGGCAAATTCAACGCATCCACCGAGAACGTCGAATACAACGGGATCACGCCGAGCAATCCGGCCTGGGCATACTGCGTGAAAAACTTGGTGCCGTGATTGCCCGGATAGAATACCCAGACGGCGCCGGGGTTCGCGGCCCGCACCTTCGCCAGCTCGACCGAAAAGTCCAGTTGTCCGGGCCACTGCGTCATGTCTGTCCCGGCGATCGCACCCCGATAGGTGCGTTCGATGCCGGCGACCATATTGCGTCCGGCGGCATAGTTCGGCGCCAGCAGATACAGGTTGTCCACCCCGCGCCGGTTCAGGACTTCGCCCATCGCCATCGGCGTCTGGTCGTTTTGCCACGATGTCGAAAAGAACCCGGCCAGACAGCCCTCGCCGGCCAGTTGCGAAGGCCCGGCGTTGGCGCCGATGACGAATACGCCTTGTTCCACCGCGGCATGGACCGATGCCAGCAGCACGTTGGACCAGATATATCCGCTGATGAACTGCACGCCGTCCCGCTGCACCAGCCGTTCGGTCTTCTGCCGCCCGATCTCCGGGTCGAGGCCGTCGTCCTCGTAGAACACGGTGACCGGCAGTCCCGCCATCGTTCCGCCCATATGTTCGACGGCAAGGTCGAACCCGTCCCGCATGTCGATGCCGATGGCCGCTGACGCGGTGGTCAATGTGGTGACGAAACCGATCCGGACGCCGTCGCCGCGTTTGCCGGACAGTGTTACCCCCAGCGCGACGGCAACCAACGCGATGGCGGCGACGGCGGCAACGAGGCGAATGTTCATGGCTCCGGTTTCGGATTGTTGGCGGGCTCAGCAGTCTACCGCACGTCCGCCGGCTTCGCATCCACGGGCGGGGGATTGCGCCGGAGCGCGAAATCGCGTCAAGTAGCGCGATGATTTTCCGCACGCGAACACACGCCCGCGGTCGGGCCGGACGCGGTGTCGCCCTGCTCGCCGCCGCGGCCGCCGCCGCTGCCGCCACGGTCGTCGCGTTGCCGGTCCTTGCGGTGGACCCGATGACGGGTCCGCACTTCGACAAGGAAATGGTGATCGACCGCGAAGCGGGCCGGTTCGGCATGACCGTGGGTATGTTCGCCGCCTGCGCCCAGGAACGGGTGATGTCGATCGTCGCCGGCGGCGTGCGGCCATTGCCCGACCAGACGGTGCGGGGCGAGGAAGTGGACGGCGAATTCGTCGTGACGATTCCCGGCGTCAACGAAAATATTCTGTTCTTCTTCCAGCCGATCAACGGCGCGGACGGCGACGAGATGTTCCTTGCCCGCATGGCCATCGGCGCATCGGTCGCCGACCGCACCGCGGACAAGGAGGGCGCGATCAGCGCCCTCGTTCCCTTCTGTATCTAGCGGTACGAATCCGGCGCTTCGTACCACGTGCCCGTTTGGTGAGGGATCAACGTATCCAGGCACTTGACGACGCCCTGCCGTACGGCCGTCGGCAGTGCCGGCTTCCGGTGTTTGGTTTGATCGACCAGGTCAGGTCTGAAGTTGTCAGGTCTGAAGTTGTCAGGTCTGAGGTTGTCAGGTCTGAGGTTGTCAGGTCTGAGGTTGTCAGGTCTGAGGTTGTCAGG
>JAQBXG010000119.1 GCA_027625125.1 Pseudomonadota bacterium | reverse complement strand
GCGGGGCCGGGGCGCGGGGCCGCCTCTCTGCTTTTCGGGCGTGGCCATTTCGATCAGGACAGCAGGTAAGTTGACGCCGCTTGCGCCAAGGTCTGAATCGACTGCCAGTCCGTCAAATTTGATCGAGCTATTCGGCCGAGCGAGATAGGCTCACTCCGGACTTGCCGGCGGACAATCCAACATTCGACTCGAACGTTCCGTAGATCGACTGCGAGACATCGCCGCGGGAATCGCCCACGAGATATCTGGGCGTGGGGTCGCCGCGCGGTCGCCCCACAGCGGCGAGTTTGGACCCCGACGCTACGTGCGATTCTAACGAATAATGGGTTAACGCCGCATAAAGCGGGCAGAAGATTTTTTTGGCCATTTGACAATCAACCGGCGAATACTGGCGAAGTCGAATGACCGCTTTAGTTGTGGCTGCTGTCAGTTATTATTGCATCGGGCGCTGTCGCTGAATGGAACAGGCGCTCAATTAGAACTTCAGGAGGACGACAACATGGCAGCGGCAACCGAAATAACGATCAAAGGCACCAAACCAGCGAAAGGTGAACGGATGACTCCCGGAGCTGGATGGCGGTTGGCCACGACAAAGGGAAAGAAGCGCATATTCACCGCGACGTTGCTGGACACGGTCAACAAAGGAAACGTCCGCATCGCGATATTCAGCGTTCCCAAGACATAAACCGAACCTACTCGGCGGCCTGGGCGTCGGGGGTGGGCGGGGTCCAGCGCAGGACCGGGTTGCGGGCGGCGGCGGTTTCGTCGACGCGGCGACGGAAGGTGTGGCGCGGGGCATCGCGGAAGCGGTTCACGTCGCCGGCCTTGGCGGCGGCGGCGAGTTTGCGCAGCACGGCAATGAAGCGGTCGAGGCTTTGTTTCGATTCGGTTTCGGTCGGCTCGGTCAGCATCGCGCCGTGGACGACGAGCGGGAAGTAGACTGTCATCGGGTGGTAGCCCTCGTCGATCATCGCCTTGGCGAAATCGAGCACGCTGATGCCGGTGCCCTGGAGGAACGCCTCGTCGAACAGGGCTTCGTGCATGCAGGGGCCGTCAAAGGGGGCGCTGAGGTCGTCCTTCAGCGATTCGAGCAGGTAGTTCGCCGACAGCACCGCATCCTCGGCGACCTGGCGCAGGCCGTCGGCGCCGTGGCTTTGCATATAGGTCAGCGCGCGGGTGAACATGCCCATCTGGCCGTGGAACGCCCGCATGCGTCCGAACGACGCCGCCCCCTGCCCTTCGCGGTGTTCGACGAGGCGGAAGCCGTCGTCGCCGCGAACGACCAGCGGCAGCGGCGCGTAGGGAGCCAATGCCTCGGAGAACGCCACCGGGCCGGCGCCGGGGCCGCCGCCGCCGTGGGGGGTGGAGAACGTCTTGTGCAGGTTGATGTGGATGGCGTCGACGCCGAGATCGCCGGGGCGCGCCTTGCCGACAATGGCGTTCAGGTTGGCGCCGTCGCAGTAGAAATAGCCGCCGGCGTCGTGGATCGCGTCGGCGACCTCAATGACCTGGGATTCGAACAGGCCGAGCGTGTTGGGGTTGGTCAGCATGATGCCGGCGACATCGGGGCCGAGCTTTTCCCGGATCGCCGCGACATCGATGCGGCCGCGCGCATTGCCCGGAATCGGATCGACCTCGTAGCCGCACAGCGCCGCCGTCGCCGGGTTGGTGCCGTGGGCGGATTCCGGAATCAGGACGCGGGTGCGATTCTGGCCCGCGGCATCGTGGGCGGCGCGGATCGCCATCAGGCCGCACAGCTCGCCATGGGCGCCGGCCGCCGGCGGCATCGCGACGACCGGCATGCCGGTCAGCGTGCGGAGCCAGTGGGCCAGCGTATGGATCGCCTCGAGCGCGCCCTGGATCGTGGATTCCGGTTGCAGCGGATGCAGGTCGGCGAAGCCCGGCAGCCGCGCGACCTTTTCGTTCAGGCGCGGGTTGTGCTTCATCGTGCAGGAGCCGAGGGGATAGAGATTGCCGTCGATCGAATAGTTGTTGCGGCTGATGCGGACGAAATGGCGAATCACCTGCGGCTCCGACAGGCCCGGCAGGCCGATCGGCGCGGTGCGCTCGAGGCCGCCGAGGCGGGACGCAACCGGTTCCGGATCGGGCAGGTCGACGCCGCTCCGGCCCGTCTCGCCGAAGTCGAACAACAGCGGCTCTTCGAGGTCGAGGCCGCGGTGGGCAGCCTGGTGGGCAGCTTGGTCGGTCATGCCGTCACCCGTGTGAGGCCGGTGGCCAGCGCATCCATTTCGGCGTCGGTATTCGTTTCGGTCGCCGCGACCAGCAGCAGATTGGCGAGCGCCGGGTCGTCGGGGACCAGCCGTGAGACCGGCACACCGGCGAGGATGCCGTCGGCGGCCAGCGTATCGACGGCGGCGGCGGCGGGCGCGGCAAGCTCGACGGTGAACTCGTTGAAGAACGTGCGGTTGACGACCCGGACGCCGGGGACGGCGTCGAGGCGGTCGGCGAGGCGCACCGCGGCGGCGTGGTTCAGCGCCGCGAGGCGGCGCAGGCCCGCCTCGCCCAGCAGCGCCACATGGATGCCGAACGACAGCGCGCACAGGCCGGAATTGGTGCAGATGTTCGAGGTCGCCTTTTGGCGGCGAATGTGCTGCTCGCGGGTCGACAGCGTCAGGACCCAGGCGCGGCGGCCGTCGGCGTCGACGGTTTCGCCGCACAGGCGGCCCGGCATCTGGCGCACGAAATTGGAGCGGGTGGCGAACAGGCCGACATAGGGGCCGCCGAAGTTGAGGCCGACGCCGAGGCTTTGGCCTTCGCCGGCGACGATGTCGGCGCCCATGTCGCCGGGGGCTTTCAATGCCCCGAACGATACCGGCTCGGTGACGACGACGACCAGCAGCGCCCCGGCTTCGTGGCATTCCTTTGCCAGGTCGGTGGTGTCGTGCAGGTTGCCGAAGAAGTCCGGCGTCTGCACGACGACGCAGGCGGTGTCGGCGGTGATGCGCGACGCGAGGTCTTCGCCGCCGGAGATGTCGGTCGGCGCGAGATCGAGGTGGAGCCCGAGGAACTGGGTCTGGGTCCGCACCGTTTCGCGGTAGTGGGGATGCAGCGATCCGGACAGCACCGCGCCGTGGCGGCGGGTCAGGCGCTGGGCCATCAGCACCGCTTCGGCGGTGGCGGTCGCGCCTTCGTACATCGACGCGTTGGCGACCTCCATGCCGGTCAGCATCGCCACCTGGGTCTGGAACTCGAACAGGAATTGCAGCGTGCCCTGGCTGATTTCCGGCTGGTACGGCGTGTAGGAGGTCAGGAACTCGCTGCGCTGGATCAGGTGATCGACCGCCGCCGGAATATGGTGGCGATACGCCCCGCCGCCGAGGAACGACGGCCCCGCCCCGGCCGGGCGATTCCTGGCCGCCATCGCCGTCATCGCCCGCTCGACTTCGAGCTCGCCCTGGTGATTCGGCAAGTCCAGCAGGCCATCGATGCGGGCGGAGGCCGGGATGTCGCGGAACAGTTCGTCGACCGACGCCGCGCCGATCACGGCCAGCATGTCGCGGCGGTCGTCGCCGGTGAGCGGCAGGTAGCGCATCAGGCGGCGTCCTCGGTGTAGGCGCGATAGGCGGCCTCGTCCATCATGTCTTCGAGCTCGGACGGGTCAGAGAGGCGCACCTTCAGGAACCAGCCGCCGGATTCCGCCGCCTCGTTGACGAGGCCGGGGTTCGCCGCCAATGCTTCGTTGACCGCGGTCACCTCGCCGGACACCGGGGCGTAGACCTCGGACGCCGCCTTGACCGATTCGACCACCGCCGCCTCGCCGCCGCGGGTCAGGGTCTTGCCCGGCGCCGGCAGTTCGACGAATACGACGTCGCCCAACTGCTCCTGCGCATAGGCGGTGATGCCGACCGTGCCGACGCCGCCGTCGACCTCGATCCATTCGTGGTCCCGGGTAAAGCGTTTTTCGCTCATCTTCGCCTCCTGTTGGCCCTTGTTCTACGATTCCAGCGCTTCGTACCACTCGCCCGTTTGTTGATGGATCAAATTATCCAAGCACTTGAAGACGTCATGCCGTACGTCCGTAGGCATTGCCGGCTGCAAGTGTTTGGTTTGATCCACTAGCCCCTTTGGTAGCGGTGCGGCGCGAACGGCAGCGCCGCCACCTGCGCCGCGTGGGTCGCGCCGCGCACGACGACGCCGAGTTCGCTTCCGGCCTCGGCAAACGCCGGCTCGACGTATCCCATCGCCACCGGGCCGCCGACCGTGGGGCCGTAGCCGCCGGACGTAAGGATGCCGATCTTGCGGCCCGAAGGATCGACGACATCGGCGCCTTCGCGCGCCGGCGCGCGGCCGGAGGGGCGGATGCCGACGCGGGTGCGGGTGACGCCTTCGGCAATCTGGCGCCGGATCACGTCGGCGCCGGGGTAGCCGCCCGCCTCGCGCCGCGCCTTGGGGATCGTCCACAGCAGGCGCGCCTCGACCGGCGTCGTCGTTGTGTCGAGATCGTGGCCGTACAGGCAAAGGCCGGCTTCGAGGCGCAGCGAATCCCGCGCGCCGAGGCCGATCGGCGCGACCTCCGGCTCCGCCAGCAGCAGCCGCGCCAGCGCCTCGGCGTCCTCGTCGGCGACCGAGATTTCGAACCCGTCCTCGCCGGTGTAGCCGGAGCGCGCGACCGAACACGGAATGCCGCCGACCGCCATCGCCGCGAATTGCAGGAACTGGAGATCCGCCGAACCGGGCGCGTGGCGCGCCAGCACCGCCGCCGCCTGTGGGCCCTGGAGCGCCAGCAGCGCGCGGGACTCTTCGACGTGCAGGGTGGCGGTGTCGCCGAGGGCGGCGCGCATATGGGCGTAGTCGGCGTCCTTGCAGGCGGCGTTGACGACGATGGCGACGTGGTCGTCGCCGGCGGCAACCGTCAGGTCGTCGAGGATGCCGCCCGCGTCGTTCGTGAACATCGTGTAGCGGACGCGGCCCTTTGCCAGGCCGGTGATGTTTCCCGGCACCACAGTCTCGAGCGCCCGCGCCGGATCGGCGCCGGTGAGGCGCGCCTGGCCCATATGGGAGACATCGAACAGGCCGGCGGCGGTGCGGGTGTGGGTGTGTTCGGCTAGGATGCCGGACGGATACTGCACCGGCATGTCGTAGCCGGCGAACGGCACCATGCGCGCGCCCAGCTCGACATGCAGACCGTGCAGCGGCGTCGTTCGCAGGGCCCCGGAATCGCCTGGCAGTACTTCCGACAAACCGCATCCTCCGACAAATAGAGACAGCCCGCCGCGCGCCGCGGCCCCTGCCCCCTCTGTCCTTGGACCTGAGAGATTTCGCCGCTGATTGGCGGCTTCCCCCCGTCGGTGGGACGGCACAGCCGCCCGCTTTCCAGAGCTGGTGCCCCCTGCGGTCCGGGTGCCTGAGAGGTTCCGGGGCGGTTGCTCCTTCGGCGCCGGCCG
>JAQBXG010000118.1 GCA_027625125.1 Pseudomonadota bacterium | reverse complement strand
ATGCGGATGACGCCGCGACCGGCGCCATCCTGTGGAGTCACGTTGGTATCCAGGAGGTCGCGGGACTGGTGGGCGGCGCCAGCGCCGCAGTCGTCGGTGACCTGGCCATCGCACCCTATACGTCGGGCGAAATCTTCGCGTTGCGGCCGGAAAACGGCCGCGTCGCGTGGAGCGATTCGCTGTCCCGCACCGGCCGGCTGACAGCCTTGGCGGAAATCAGCGATATTGCCGGTTTGCCGGTGATCGACCGCGGCCTCGCGATTGTCGTCGGCCACGCCGGCCGCATGGCGGCCATCGACGTGCGTTCCGGCACCGGCGTCTGGGAACTGGACCTGGCGTCGGTGCAGTCACCGTGGGTCGCCGGCCAGTTCATCTTTGCGGTCACCGTCAATGGCGAGGCGGTTGCTGTTTCGCGCAGCGACGGCCGCGTGCGCTGGGTGCACCAGCTGCCGCGCTTTGAAAACGAGGCCGCGCGAGAGGACCCGATCCAGTGGGCGGGACCGGTTCTGGCCGGGGATCGCCTGGTCTTCGCCTCCAGCGCCGGCGAAGTGACGGCGCTTTCTCCCTATGACGGCCGTCTGTTGGGCACCCTGCGCCTCGGCGGCGGGGTCTCGGTGGCGCCGATCGTCGCCGATGAAACGCTGTATATCCTGGACGACCGCGGCGTCCTGCACGCGTTCCGCTGATCCCGTGGCACTGACGGTCGCGATCCTCGGCCGGCCCAATGTCGGCAAGTCCACGTTGTTCAATCGGCTGACCGGGCGCAGATCCGCGCTGGTCGATCCGACCCCGGGGGTCACCCGCGACCGCCGGGAGGGACGCGGTTCGCTGGGCGGGCTGGAATTCGACCTGATTGATACCGCCGGCTACGAGGAGGGCGAGGCGGGCAGTCTGGTCGACCGCATGTGGCGGCAAACCGAAACGGCCCTGCGCGATGCCGACGTGGCGCTGTTGCTGGTCGATGCCCGTGCCGGATTGACGCCCACCGACGAGGATTTCGCGCGGCGGGTGCGGGCGGCCAATGTCGACGTCATCCTGGTCGCCAACAAGTGCGAGGGCCGCGCCGCCGACGCCGGGTTCTATGAAGCATTTGGTCTGGGACTGGGAGAGCCGGTGGCGATTTCCGCCGAGCATGGACTGGGGCTTGCCGACCTGTACGAGGCGCTGGCGGCCCGCGATGCCGCGCGCCAATCTGTGAACGCCGACGAAATCGTCGACCGGTTCGAAGGTGGCGACGACGCCGATGCCGCCGATGCCGCCAATGCCGCCGATGCGGCCGAAACGGAAAGTACGTTGCGACTGGCGATTGTCGGGCGGCCGAATGTCGGCAAATCGACGTTGATCAACCGGCTGATCGGCGAGGAGCGCCTGATCACCGGGCCGGAGCCAGGACTGACCCGCGACGCGATCGCGGTGGAATGGGAATTCGCCGGTCGCCATGTGCAGCTGATGGATACCGCCGGGTTGCGCCGCAAGGCCAAGGTCGCCGGGCGGCTGGAGCAAATGTCGGCGGCGGACACGCGGCGGGCTATCTCGCGGGCCAATGTCGTCGTGCTGGTGCTGGATGCGACCGAGCAGATGGCGCGGGCGGATCTATCGACCGCCAATCTGGCGCTGGAGGAGGGGCGGGCGCTGGTCGTCGCGCTGAACAAATGGGACCAGGTGACCGACGGCGCCGCCGTGCGCCTGGCGCTGGCCGAACGGCTCGGCATATCGCTGCCGCAGGTCCAGGGTGTGCCGGTCGTGACGTTTTCCGCCCTGTCCGGCGCCGGCGTCGCAACGCTGATGCCTGCGGTGGTCAAGGCCCATGATCTTTGGAGCACCCGCATCGGCACCGGCGCGCTCAATCGCTGGCTTGCCGAGGCCGTCGAGCGCCACCCGCCGCCGTCCACCCAGGGCCGCGAGAACCGGATGCGCTATGTGACCCAGGCGGGCGTACGGCCGCCGACGTTTGTCGCCTTCGCGAGCCGGCCAAAAGCGATACCGGCATCGTGGGTGCGGTTTGCCGTCAACGACCTCCGCCAGGCGTTCGATTTGCCGGGCGTGCCGATCCGGCTGCATGTGCGAAAAAGCGGCGACGGTCGCCGCCGCCCGGGTGCCTATTGGATCAAACCAAATACTTGAGTCCGGCAATGCCTGCGGACGCTTCGCACCACTAGCCCTCGGCGAGCAGAGACAGTTGTTGCGGCAGCTCGCTGTCTTCCTGATCCACGAGGGGGATTGCGTAGTCGCCGGAAAAACACGCATCGCAGAATTGCGGCTGGGCGGCGTTGCGCCCCGGCTCACCCATCGCGCGATACAGCCCGTCGATCGACAGAAACGACAGGCTGTCGACGCCGATTTCCCGGCGCATGCCTTCAACGTCCAGATTCGCCGCCATCAGGTCTTCGCGTTTCGGCGTGTCGACGCCATAGAAACAGGAATGGGCCGTCGGCGGGCTGGCGATCCGCATGTGTACTTCTGCCGCGCCGGCCCCGCGCACCATCTCGACGATCTTGACCGACGTCGTGCCGCGCACGATCGAATCGTCCACCAACACCACTTTTTTTCCCGCCAGCGCGGCGCGGTTGGGATTGTGTTTCAGCCGCACGCCCAGATGCCTGATCTGGTCCGCCGGTTCGATGAACGTGCGGCCGACATAGTGGTTGCGGATGATGCCGAGCTCGAACGGAACCCGGGCCTCGGCGGCGTACCCGATCGCGGCCGGCGTGCCCGAATCCGGCACCGGGGTCACGACGTCAGCGCCGGCGACCGGCGATTCGCGCGCCAGTTCGGCGCCGATCCGTCGCCGCACGTCATAGACGTTTGCGCCCTCGACAACGCTGTCGGGGCGCGCGAAATATACATACTCGAAGATGCAGAATCGGGGCGGCACCGGCAGAAACGGCCGCAGGCTGCGAAGCCCTTGCGAATCGATGACGACCACTTCGCCCGGCGCGATATCGCGCACGAACGTCGCGCCGATGATGTCGAGCGCGCAGGTCTCCGACGCCAGAATGTGCGCGCCGTCGATCTCGCCGAGAATCAGCGGCCGCACCCCCCATGGGTCGCGCGCGCCGATCAGCAGGCTGTCGGTCAGGCAGACCAGCGAATAGGCACCCTGAATCTGTCGCAGGGCGTCGATGACCCGCAGCACGATTTTCGGGTTCTTGATCGCCGGCTGCACCGCTGCCGAACTCGCGCGGCTGGTGGCGATCAGATGGATCAGCGTTTCGGTATCCGAAGTCGACTGAAAAATCGCGCCGCCGCTGACCAGCTCGCGCCGCAGCGTTCGGGCGTTGGTCAGGTTGCCGTTGTGGGCGACCGCCATGCCGCCAAAATCGAACTCGGCGAACAGCGGCTGGATGTTGCGCAGGATCGTCTGGCCCGTAGTCGAATAGCGAACATGACCGATGGCCGCGTGGCCGCGCAGGCGATCCATCACCACCGGCGCGTCGAACGTTTCCCCCACCAGGCCGGGATTGCGGTGGCCGTGAAACTGCTGGCCGTCGAAAGTGACGATTCCGGCCGCCTCCTGCCCGCGATGCTGCAACGCATGCAGGCCCAGGGCGGTGTGGGCGGCCGAATCGGCGTGGCCGAAAATCCCGAACACGCCGCATTCGTCGTGAAAGCTGTCGTCAATCGGCATCATGCAAACACCGGACTCCGCACCGCTGGAACCGCGGACGCGGCGGACAGTACCACATCCTCGCGCAACCGCGGCGGCACCAGCGAAAGCAGCCATTCCGCGGCGTTTTCCACCAGCGGCGTCAATTGCGCCGCCCGCACCACCCGCGGCAATTCGCCGCCGGGGACGGCGAACGCCAGCAGCATGTACAGCAGCACGATGATCAGCGCACCGCGCGCCACGCCGAACCCCAGCCCCAGCCAGCGGTCGACGGACCCGGCGTCGCTGCCGCCGATGCGGGCGGCGATCGGGGGGCCCAGCAGCAGCACCGCCACCAGCACGGCGATGAACAACAGCGCGATGGTCGCGCCGGCGGCGATTTCCTCCGACCCGATGACCTGCCGCGCCAGCGGCAACGCGATCGGAAACAGGAATAAGGTCGCGGCCGCCGCCGCCGCGAGGGCGCCCAGGGTCACCGCCTCCCGCGCAAACCCGCGTGCATAGGCCAGCAGTCCCGAGACGATGACAATCGCGAGCATGCCCAGGTCGACGGCAAGGGATCCGTAGCTGCCCAACTCAGGCCTCCCGCCGGCGAATCGGCCGCACGTCGCCGGGTTGACCGCCAATGCGGGCGACCAGTTCGGCGACGTGGCCGAATTCGACGACGCCGTCGCCGCCGGCGCTGCCTTTCCGCCGCACCGGGCACCAGGCGGTGCCGAACCCCAGGCGCGCGGCCTCCTTGCGTCGCAGTTCCTCCTGGCTGACCGGACGCACGTCGCCCGACAGGCCCACCTCGCCGAACACCACCGTGCCGACCGGAACCGGTTGGCCGTTCAGCGAAGATGTCAGCGCGGCGGCCGCGGCCAGGTCCAGTCCCGGTTCGGCCACCCGCAACCCGCCGGTCACGTTCAGGTATACGTCGCGGTCGGCGAGCGAGACGCCGCAGCGGGCGTCCAGCACGGCCAGCACCATCGCCAGCCGCGACTGGTCCCAGCCGACGACGGCGCGCCGGGGCGTGCCCAGCGTCGACGGCGCAACCAGCGCCTGAATCTCGACCAGCAACGGGCGCGTGCCCTCGACGCCGGCGAACACGACCGATCCGCTGGTCGCGCCGCTGCCCTCGGGCAGGAACAGCGCCGACGGATTGGCGACTTCCTCCAGTCCCGCGGCGGTCATCGTGAACACGCCGATTTCGTCGGCGGGACCAAAGCGGTTCTTCGTCGCCCGCAGGATGCGGAACTGGTGGCCGCGCTCGCCCTCGAAGGTCAGCACCGTATCGACCATATGTTCCAGCACCCGCGGGCCGGCGATCAGCCCCTCCTTCGTGACGTGGCCCAGCAGCACCAGCGTGCTGCCCTGGCGTTTCGACTGCGCGATCAGCGCAGCCGCGCAGCCGCGCACCTGGGCCACCGAACCGGGGGCGGAATCCAGCTCCGGGGTAAACATCGTCTGGATCGAATCGATGATGACGACGCGGGGCAAAGCCTCGTCCAGAGTCGCGAGGATGTCGTGAATGCCGGTCGCCGCCGCCAGTTGCACCGGCGCGGCGCCAAGGCCCAGACGATGGGCGCGCTGGCGAATCTGTTCGACCGCTTCCTCTCCGGTGATATAGATCACCGGCGCGCCGGACCCGGTCGCGACCCGCGCTGCAACCTGCAACATCAACGTCGATTTGCCGATGCCCGGCTCGCCGCCCAGCAGCACCGCCGCGCCGGGCACCAGACCGCCGCCGGTGACCGTGTCGAATTCGGCGACGCCGGTGACCGCGCGCGGCAGGTCGGCGGCCGCGCCCGCCATCGGCTCCAGCCGCATCGCCCGGCCACGGCCGACGCCGACGCCCTTGGGCGGCGGCGCGGCGGCGGCCTCCTCGACAATCCGGTTCC
>JAQBXG010000117.1 GCA_027625125.1 Pseudomonadota bacterium | reverse complement strand
CGGCGATGCCGGGGCCGGTCATCGCCAGCGCCTGGGCCGGGTCGCGGCCGGGAAACGCGAGGATGTCTTCGCGCCGTTGCAGCGTCGCGACGCGGCGGAAGCCGGCGTCCAGCACCGCCACCATCGCCCGGTCGCGTTCGGACGGCGTGTTGCCGCCGAGGACGACACCGATGACGCGGGCGCCGTCGCGCAGCGCCGACGCGGTCAGGTTGTAGCCCGATGCGCGGACGTAGCCGGTCTTGATGCCGTCGACGCCGCCGTATTCGCCGAGCAGGGCGTTGTGGTTGCGATGGGTGACGCCGCGGTAGGTGAACGACGGCGTCGAGAAGTACGGATAGAATTCGGGATAGTCCTGGATCAGCGCCCGGGCCAGCTTCGCCATGTCGCGGGCGGTCGTGTATTGCAGGCGGTCGTGGAGGCCGGAGGCGTTGCGGAAGTTCGTGCGCCCCATGCCGATGCGGCGCGCGGTACGGGTCATCAGGCGGGCGAATTCCGGCTCGCCGCCGCCCATCGCCTCGGCCAGCACGACGGCGATGTCGTTGGCGGATTTCGTCACCAGCGCCAGGATCGCGTGTTCGACCGTGATCGTCTCGCCGGGCGCGAGGCCGAGCCGGGACGGCGGTTGCGCCGCCGCATGGCGGGAGACCGAAAGACGCTGGCCGAGGGTGAGGCGGCCCTGGTCCAGCGCCTCGAATGCCAGATACAGAGTCATCATCTTGGTCAGCGACGCCGGGAAATACGCCTGGTCGGGGTTGTCGGCGTACAGGATCTCGCCGGTGTCGGCGTCGATCGCCAGCGCCGACACGGTGGCGGCGGCGGCGGGCGGCGCGGGCGCGACGACGAAGGGCAGGGCGGCGAGCAGCAGGCCCAGCGCGAACGCCGGTCCCCGGCTTCGTTGCCGCACGTGATGCTTGTGCCGTCGGCGCATTGCGATCCCCCGCAACCGGCCCCGCCTGCGTCGGCACGGGGCCTTGAGAACAGTGTAGCCGCCGGGCGCGGCCGGAAACACCGCCGAGATTGGCCGAAAATGCTGAAAGTTGGGTTAAATCCGGCCGGCCGCCCCCATATTGTGTGTATCCGGGGCGCGCGGTACCCTTGGCGGGCCGACAAATGCCGCCGTCCGCGGCTGGTTCACGGCCTGGGGGACCGCGGCAGGCGGACGGGTCCCGGGGTGGCGGCGGGATGCAGAGGACGGCGAATCAGGAGAAGTTCCCTTTCGATGAGTTCCGATCGACGCGACGATGGCGGCGGCCCGACGACCGGGCTTGCGACCCGCACCCGGCTTCAGACCAAGAAGCCGGATATGTACAAGGTGTTGTTGCTGAATGACGACTACACGCCGATGGAGTTTGTCGTGCAGCTGATTCAGGACATTTTTCACCGCGACCGCGAGACGGCGGCGCGAATCATGTTGCACGTACACCAAAAAGGAGTCGGGATGTGCGGTGTCTATACCTATGAGGTCGCCGAGACGAAGGTCGCCCAGGTGCTGGATGCTGCCCGCCAGAACCAGCACCCCCTGCAGTGCACAATGGAGAAGGAGTAGTGCCCGGTTTTTCCAATCATCTGGAGCGTAGCCTCCACCGCGCGCTGACGCTGGCCAACGAGCGCCATCACGAATACGCGACGCTGGAACACCTGTTGCTGGCGCTGACCGAGGACAGCGACGCGGTTGCGGTATTGAGCGCGTGCAATGTCGAACTGGACCCGCTGCGCCGCGACCTGACCGATTACCTGGACGAACAGGCGCCCAATCTGGTTGTCGACTCTGTCGAGGACGCGCGGCCGACGGCGGGATTCCAGCGCGTGATCCAGCGGGCGTTGATTCACGTGCAGTCGTCGGGACGGGAGGAAGTGACCGGGGCCAACGTGCTGGTGGCGATTTTTTCGGAGCGCGAATCCCACGCCGTGTACTATTTGCAGCAGCAGGACATGACGCGGCTGGATGCGGTCAGTTATATCTCGCACGGCATCGCCAAGTCCCCCGGCAAGTCGGACGAACATCCGCCGCGCGGCGTCAACGAGGACGCCGGCGACGACGGCGATGCGGGCCGGGCGACCGAGGCGCTGTCGGCGTATTGCGTCGATCTGAACGCGCGGGCGCTGGCCGGCAAGATCGATCCGCTGATCGGCCGCCAGCGCGAGGTCGAGCGCACGGTGCAGGTGTTGTGCCGCCGTTCGAAGAACAACCCGTTGTTTGTCGGCGACGCCGGGGTCGGCAAGACCGCGATCGCCGAGGGCCTGGCGTTGCGGATCATCGAGAACGAAGTGCCCGAGGTATTGCGCGACGCGCGCATCTACAGCCTGGACATGGGGGCGCTGCTGGCCGGGACGCGGTATCGCGGCGATTTTGAGGAACGGGTCAAGGCGGTGTTGTCGGAGCTGGAGAAGGACGACGACGCCATTCTGTTCATCGACGAGATTCATACGATCATCGGCGCCGGGGCGACCTCGGGCGGGGCGATGGATGCGTCGAACCTGTTGAAGCCGGCGCTGGCGAACGGCAATCTGCGCTGTATCGGTTCGACGACCTATAAGGAATACCGCAGCATTTTTGAGAAGGACCGGGCGCTGGCGCGGCGGTTCCAGAAGATCGACGTGCACGAGCCGAGCAACGATGACGCGGTCAAGATTCTGATGGGATTGAAGCCGTATTTCGAGAAGTTCCACGGCGTGCGCTATACCCGCGATGCGATTCACGCCGCTGTCGATCTGGCGGCGCGGTACATCAACGACCGCAAGCTGCCGGACAAGGCGATCGACGTCATTGACGAGGTCGGCGCGGCCGAGATGCTGAAGCCGGTTGGCCGCCGCCGCAAGACGATAGGCGTCCGCGAGGTTGAATCGGTGGTCGCGAAGATCGCGCGGATTCCGCCGAAATCGGTGTCGCGGGACGACAAGGTGGTGTTGCGGAATCTGGAGCGCGATCTGCGCGCGGTCGTCTATGGCCAGGACCCGGCGATTGATGCGCTGGCGAGTTCGATCAAGCTGGCGCGGGCCGGATTGCGCGAGCCGGAAAAGCCGATCGGGTGTTATCTGTTCTCCGGCCCGACCGGGGTCGGCAAGACCGAGGTTGCGCGGCAACTGGCGGCGACGCTGGGGGTCGAGCTGACGCGGTTCGACATGTCGGAGTACATGGAGCGGCATTCGGTCTCGCGGCTGATCGGCGCGCCGCCGGGCTATGTCGGATTCGACCAGGGCGGATTGATGACCGACGCGGTCGACCAGCATCCGCATGCGGTGTTGTTGCTGGACGAGATCGAGAAGGCGCACCCGGACGTCTATAACCTGTTGTTGCAGGTGATGGACCACGGCAAGTTGACCGACAACAACGGCAAGAGCATTGATTTCCGCAACGTCATCCTGATCATGACGACCAACGCCGGGGCGGCGGAGTTGCACAAGCAGTCGATCGGTTTCGGGCGCGGCACCAAGGACGGCGAGGACGAGGAGGCGATCAAGCGCCTGTTCGCGCCGGAGTTCCGCAACCGGCTGGACGCGGTCATCGCGTTTTCGCATCTGTCGAACGACGTGGTCGGCCGCGTGGTCGACAAGTTCATCCTGCAACTGGAGGCGCAATTGCAGGACCGCAATGTTTCGATTGAGTTGAAGGACGACGCGCGGGCGTGGGTTGTCGAGCGCGGCTTCGATCAGGTGTACGGGGCGCGGCCGATGGGGCGGTTCATCCAGGAGCATGTCAAGAAGCCGCTGGCGGACGAGTTGTTGTTCGGGAAGTTGGTCAAGGGCGGCCATGTGATCGTCAGCCTGGTCGACGACAAGCTTTCGTTCGACGTGCGCGCCGACGAGGGCGCGAAGGCGCCGAAGAAAAAGCGCGGCAAGGATTCGCCCCAGGGCGGCGACGGCGGCAAGGTGCCCGAACTGGTCAAGTAAGGGCAACGTGGTTGGCTCCTTCTTCGCCGAAAAAAACGCGGGTTGGAACGAATGACTTCCGAACGACAGTCGGCAGGTTCGTCAGATTGAACAGACCGCCAACGGTGGCGATAGCGAGCGGCGTTGGGCCGACAATTGCGTTTCTTTCGACATTCGTGTCCGGGAAGTGTTGAGGATGCGGAGCGTGCCAGCGCGATGCCGGCCCGGATCGTCGGCATTCGCCTCACCCATCGACTGGCAGACATTTTCTCCCAAGCGCGACTCGGTCGCTTTTGACTGTGCTTACGCGGCGCCCCCGGTCACTGTGATGCTGGCTGCTGCCACGCGCCGTGTTTCGGGCGGGGACCGCCATTTCCCGCGACATTCAATAATCGCTCAAGGCGGATGCAGCCGTGCAGCTGCAAATCCAGCCCCGTTCGGTAGGAGTTGGACATCAAGGAGAATTGGGCATGTTTTACCGGGCTCACATAAAGTTCAAACGAGCTTGCAAGCACATCCTTGATATTGAACGAACGCTCGAAGCCTTCGCGAGGGATCATCCTGACAGAATCTGGGTGCACAAAGAGCATAACGGGGCAAGACTGATCGGAGTGGAGCATTCCGCAGCCCTCCCTTCCGACATTCCCCTGATGATAGGTGATGCAGTCCATAACCTGAGGACCGCGCTTGACCACCTTGTCTTTGAGTTAATGTGCACATTCGCTAGTCCCACTAGCAAGGAAAGAAAGCATATCAAGTTTCCAACTGGGAGCAGCAAGGCCAGTTTCGATTCGCATGTCCGCGGGATGGTTCGAGCAGCACCCCAAGAGGTCTTGGATGCCATGGTGTCGTTTGAGGCGTTTCCCAACGGCCAAGGAGATTTTCTCTACCGACTCGCGGAACTAGACAACACCGACAAGCATACCTTGCTGATCGCAGTGATCCGCGCCGCAGAAATGCCTACAATTGACGGCGTTGATTCGTTGGCCGCAGCGTTCATAGCGCTCGCCGGTATCCGTGGCGCTCCCACCACCAGTATCGGCTCGCGAGCTCCAGTGATACGCGTCACAACTGGTGACGACGTTAGCGGATATGACGACACCAACGCGACCCCGACAGTACTTTTCGGAGATTCGATCGAGGGTCTTGCCCGTGAGCCGGTGATCCCATCGATCAATCAACTCCGCGAGTCGGTGAAGGAGGCCATTAACCGCGTGACGCGGAGCTTTTCGTAGCGGAGGCGACGTTCGGAATACAGCCTACTGTAACCTAACCGTTGCTGCCTCAACGCTATAAAGCCTCTGCAAAAGCCGTCCGCTGGAGCGCAGAACCACAGGACCGGGTGCGGTGGTTCAGTGGCCACCGGACGGAGAGTCAGGCCCTCCGCAGGAGCCCTCCGCAGGAGCCGTCTGCGGAGACCTAGGGGGTTGCGTTTGCGGCGGCGAGGGCGGCGGCGGCGGCTTCGGTCAGCGACAGTTCGGTGAAGATCGCCGCGGCGATGCGGTACTGGACGCGGGCTTCCATCTTTTCCGGGTCTGATTCGGAGTCCGACGCGGCGAGGGTCGCGGCTAGACCCGCGCGGGCGCGGGCCTCGCCGATGCGGTCGCGGGCGGTGGAGAACGCGGCCAGCGCGCGGGCGTAGGTAGCGCCCGCGGCGGCGTCGCCGCGATCCCGTTGCAGGCCGGCCAG
>JAQBXG010000116.1 GCA_027625125.1 Pseudomonadota bacterium | reverse complement strand
TTGACCTTGGCGGCCCACTCGGCCGCCTTGCTCCGCCGCGGCGGCTAGCCGAGGGTCCCCAATCCCGGAAAAGCGTCCAGCAGATAAAAGCCCATCGCCGACAGCAGGTCGAAATAGATCGCAATGCCGGTCGCCACCAGCACGACCCCGGCCACCCGCTCCACCGTCCGCATATGGCGACGGAACCCTTGTGAAAAGCGCAGGAACGCCGGTAACGCCATCGCCGCGGCCAGAAACGGCAACCCCAGCCCAAGCGAATAGGCGGCCAACAGCGATACCCCGAACCCCAGCGAATCGCTGCTTCCGGCCAGCGCCAGAATCGTCGCCAGAATCGGGCCGATGCACGGCGTCCAGCCGAACGCAAATGCGACACCGACCGCATAGGACCCGGCCCAGTGCACCGGCGGGTGTCCGCTGTGGAAGCGGATGTCGCGGTGCAGGAACCCGAAGATGCCGACCGCGCGGAACACCCCCAGATAGTGCAGGCCAAACACGACGATCAGCGCCCCGGCGACCTTGGCCAGCACGCCGATGTGTTCAAACACCAGAGCGTGCAGCGCGGACGCCGACGCGCCCAGAATCAGGAATACGGTCGAAAACCCGGCGACGAACGCGACCGCCGACAGCGCGACACGCCGGCTCAACTCCGGGTCGGGCTTGTGCCCGGGGACAAGCTCGTCCAGTGACGTTCCGGCAATAAAGCTCAGGTACGCCGGCACCAGCGGCAGCACGCAGGGCGACAGGAAGCTGACTACCCCCGCGCTCAGGGCGGCGAGGTATCCGATTTCCGATCCCATCGCCCTTGTCTACGCGATACACGGGGTCTGCGCCATGACCGGGCCACGTCCCGGTGACAGGCCTGGCAACGCGTCACACCGGCACGCGGGGTGGCCGGTACCGCGACCAAAGATATGCAGTTTTCTGATTATTGCATTGAATAATTTAATCTATAAAGCTATTTTCGTGGACTTTCTGGATTCCGGTCGAGGCCCTGGCATGGCGCGCGAGTGGGAAGAACTCACCGAACTGGTCGGCGACCGCCAATTCGAAGTGGAACGGGTCCGCCTCAAGGGCAGCGGCATCGCGATTGAAGGACCGTTCGAGTTGCCGTTGATCGCCCGTCTCGGCGCCGACGACCAGGTATTCCTCGCCGCGTTCGTGCATTGCCACGGCTCCATCAAGCGGATGGAGGACTGGTTTGGGGTCAGCTACCCGACGATCAAGAACCGCCTGAACCGTCTCGCCGCCCTGCTCGCCTTCGCCGAGGTCGAGCCGACGCCCCGCCATGACGACAGTGCCGGCGTTCTGCGCCGGCTCGAACGCGGCGACCTCACCGTGTCCGAGGCTGAACGCGCTCTCGCATCCCGGCAACGCTGATCGGAGGCCTGGCATGTCCGGCGAACAACAGCTCATTCTCGAAATGCTTCGGGGCGGCAAGATTTCCGTCGATGACGCCGAACGCTTGTTGAAGGCGCTGGGCAACGCCGCGGACGAACCTTCACCGGCAGAGGGGGCTCCGTTCGCACACCGCCGCCGTCGCCGCCACCGGCCGGGCAACGACGGCGGTCGCCCGCGCTTCATCCACATCGAAATCGACGATCAGAAAGAAGACGGCCACCAGGAAAAACGGCGCATCCGGGTGCCGCTCAAACTCCTGAAGGCGGGCATCAACCTGTCCGGATTGCTGCCGCGCGAAGCGCGGGAGGGCATCGCCGCCAAACTGAAGGCAAAGGGCGTCGAGGTCGATCCGTTCGAGTTGCGCGGCATGGACATCGATGCGTTTGCCGAGGCGCTGTCGGACCTCGACATGGACCTCGACGGCGCGCGTATCCGCATTCGTGTCGATACGCTAAAGATGGACGAAGACGACCCCGATGATCGGTCCGAGTCCCGTCCCTGACGACTATTTGCGGCCGAACACCGCCGCCGCCAGCCACCCCGCCAACAGCGCCAGAATGACGGCAAAGATTCCGTACAGCGTCGGTTGCTGCCGCGAATAGTCATACACCGCGCGCCCGACCCCGGCCTTCGTGACCTCCAGAACCGCGGTGTTCGATGCTACGGCGTTGCCGCCGCGCAGCAGGAAGATCGTCGCCGTATATCTCCCGGCCGGGGCCGCGGCGGGAAGGTGAAACTCGACCCGGAACAGATGCTCGCCGACGAACCGCACCGGCGCCACATCGGCGGCGTACAAGCCCTCGCGCTGGCGATCCCGCACCAGCGCCGCGGCGAATTCCCCCGCCGACGCGCCGCTCACCGTCTCCAGGCGCAACCGTCCGATGCCGACCTCGTTCTCGACCAGAAACGCCTCCGCGGCAAAACGCTCCGGCTCGGCGCTCGCGGCAATTGCATACAATCCGGGCACGTTGCGAAATGCGACGAAGGCGCGGTTGAGCCACAGGCCCGCTACGCGTTCCTTGCGCCGCACGACCAGCGCCGCCTCCGGACCGCGGATCACGACAATGATTTCGCCCTCGCCTTGCCTGGCGCCGAACAAAATCAGGTCCTCGCCGACATAACTCGATGTAATCGCCACCTCGTGGGTCGACAGGTCCGCTTCCAGCACCTGGCCCGCCGCAGCGCTCACGTGCGCCGCCGCGAACGCCGCCAACAGCCACCCCGACGCTCTCACTGCGCCAGCCTCACCACCGAATACGGATCGGCGGGCGTCAACAACAGCGTTCCCGCCATGCCGACGCCAACTGCCAGCACCAGGACCGCCAACAGCGCCCGCAGATGCTCGCCACGCAACCGCGCGCCGACCGACGTGCCGACCTGTGCCCCGATCACGGCTCCGGACAGCAACAACAACGCCAGAACGACATCGACGGTATGATTGTTCGTCGCATGCAGCACGGTGACGCTGGCGGTAACAAATATGATCTGAAACAGCGACGTGCCGACCGCGACCGCCGTCGGCATTCCCAGCACATAGATCATCGCCGGAATCAGAAAGAACCCGCCGCCGACTCCCATGATCGCCGCCAGCAACCCGCCCAGGAACCCCATGCCCAACGGCAACAGCGAGCTGATGTACAGGCGCGAGCGCGGAAACCGCATTTTCAACGGCAGGCCGTGTATCCAGTAGTGCCGCCGCGCTTTGCGGCGCGGCCCCGTACCTCGCATCCGCCGCGCCATGACCCAGCCGCTCTCGGCCAGCATCACCATGCCGATCGCGCCCAGAAACACGACAAACCCCATCGCGATCACCGCCTCGGCCTGGCCGATCTCGCGCAGTTCGCGGAACGCCAGCGTGCCCAGCGCCGACCCGGCGAACCCGCCGGCCACCATCATGCCGCCCATGCGAAGATCGACGTTGCCCCGCCGCCAATGGGCGATTACTCCCGACAGCGAAGCCGCGACAATCTGGTTGGCTTCGGTCCCGACCGCCACCGCCGGCGGGACACCCACAAATATCAGCAACGGCGTCATCAGAAACCCGCCGCCTACACCGAACAGTCCGGAAAGAAGACCAACCATCCCGCCCATCCCCAGCAACAGGAACAGGTTGACCGACATCTCGGCGATCGGCAGATAGATTTGCATCAGGCGGCGCCGCGCTGCGCCGCGCCGCGTTTTGGCGGCCGGACCTGGTCAGCCACCCGGTCGGGTCGGCTCAAGGAAGTCCGTCAGAAATGCGTCGAACAGTGCTCAAGCGCGGGATGTTTCGCGTGTCATAGGTGGTGGGGACAGCGTATTCCAGACAAGCGTTGAGAATTCGGATTTCCTGACGCCCCGGTCCGGCGACCGCCTCGCGAAATATCTGACGGTCCAGCAACATCGAAACCGCCGCACAGGCAAAGCGGTTGCCTTCGCGATACCGCGCCTCGGCGATCACGCTGCCCGCCAACACAGCGATCAGCGCCCATGCCAACGGCGTGCGCAGAAAGATGCGCAGGTATTGGGGCTGCGGCGTTTCCTCGGCCGTCCGCGACCGCATCGACGGCGCCGCACCAAATGTGATCCCCTCCGACATCAAAACACCTGATAGACGCCGGTATCGAACCGGCATTTCTGCGGGAACCAAGCCGGGGCGCCGCTTGAATAATGGGGGACGCCGCCCGGCGAGCAGTCGGTCAGCGGCCACTGTCCTTCCCAGCGCGCCGGAATGCGGCCCAGACAGTGCTCATAGGTCTTGTTGTCCCAGATCTGCACAAAATACTCGTCCAGACCGGTGATCCCGATCACCGCCGGCGCGATCGCCGCGCAAGTATCGTCATAATGCTGGTCGGCGCTGTTGGCGACCAAAAGGCCGATGCCGACCAGCGCCGTCGCCACCCACGTCACCGGGTTCACGAGGAACGCGCGATTGAATCCGATTCTTGCGAGTACCCGTTGCATCTTCACATCCAGTCGAACAGCCGTTTGGGCTGTTCCTCCAAAAGGCGGCGCGCCCGCGCCACGTCCCAGGTTTGCGGAACCGCCACATCCAGACAGCTCTGGATAAACCGCAGTTCGCTCCGCGTCGCCGACATGATCCCCTTGCGGAAAATCTGACGGTCGACCAGCATCGACCCGGCGGCGCAGGCATCATAATGACCGTGGCGATAATGCGCTTCCGCCGCCATCGTGGCGCAAATTCCCAGCACCATGACCCATGCCACCGGTGTCGCCAGAAACGACCACAACGGGCTGGTCGGCCACGTCCGCGCCATCGCCACGGGTCGGGCTTCGGCGGACATCAGAATACCTGATAGACGCCGGTATCGAACCGGCACTTCTGCGGGAATGCCGCGAACTGCCCGTCCGCATACCGCGGCTGCTGCCCCGGTCGACAATCGGTCAGCGGCCATTCGTCGCGCCAGCGATCCGGAACCCGTCCCTGGCACTTCTCAAACGTCACGTTTTCCAGCGGCTGCACGAAATACTCGTCATAGATCCGAGGGGCGATGACGACGACCGGAGAAATGGCGGCACAGGTCTCGCCCCAGCCCCGCTCAGCGTCGACGGCGGCGAACGCCGCCACGATCCAGATCCCCGCCGCCAACCAGGTCACCGGGTTGACCAGAAATCTCCGCGACAGTCCAAGCCACGCCAGCATGCCTGTACATACCACGCGCCCCTGCCGCCCGCGAGTCCGGGCTACAGGGGTCCGGCCCATGGTGGTATTGTCCGAATTGTGCTGCACCGCGCCATATTGATTTTCACCTGCGCCGCCGGCCTTGCGCTTGCGGCTGCCGCCCGGGCCGATTTCTCGTTGGGTTTCCAGGCGTTCGCCGACGGTGACTACGCGGTGGCGCTCGACGAACTTGCCGCCGCCGCCGACGACGGCGACTACGGCGCGGCGATCCTGGTAGCCACCATCCACGCGAATGGTCTGGGCCGGCCGGCCGACCTCGCCCTTTCGTTGCGTTGGCTGGAGCGCGCCGCCGAAGGTGGCCCGGGTCCGGCGGCGCTGATCTCGGGCGCGTTTCTCGGGCTACGGTCCAACGCGACGACAGCTCTCGCGCCTGTCGCCGCCCATGCCGTCGCACAGGCCGACGCGGGTGATGCGGCCGCGCAGTTCGTGTTGGGCTGGATGCTTGGCGCCGGGCTCGGCATGGCGGCGGATCCGGAGGCGGCCGCCCGGTG